>JBFYUV010000241.1:0-17951 GCA_041299865.1 Chloroflexota bacterium | reverse complement strand
GTGGGTGAGGCCCTGCCCTACCCGGATGATCACTTCGACGTCGTCTTCTCCAACGAGGTCATCGAGCACGTCGACGACGACCGGCGCACCGTGGCCGAGATGGTGCGCGTGACGCGCCCGGGGGGCGTCATCGTGGCCTTCGCACCCAATCGCCTGTACCCGTTCGAGACCCATGGCGCCTACATCGGGGGGCGCTATGTCTTCGGCAACATCCCGCTCGTGAACTGGCTGCCCGATCCGCTGCGCGACCGTCTCGCGCCGCACGTGCGCGCCTACACGCAGCGGGGCATCCGCCGGCTCTTCGCGGGCCAGCCGGTGCGCCTCGTCCACCACCGCGTCATCTACCCGGGCTTCGACAATGTCAGCGTGCGCCATGCACGCCTGGGCGGCCTGTTACGGCGCGCCCTGTATCTCGCCGAGCACACGCCGCTGCACGTCTTCGGCCTGTCCCACTTCCTGGTCGTGCGCAAGACGGAGCCGCGCGAGCCGCGAGGCTGAGCCGTCGAGCGGTCCTCGGCCCCGAGCGTTCGAGTCGCTCTCAGAGATCCTCGGGCGTGGTGGAAGCCACCGGATCGAGCACATGGACCTCGATGACGATGGGCACCGACCAGTTGCCGGCCAGGTCGCGCCACTGCACGTGAACCGAGCGCGGCCCGGACTCGGGCGATCCGCCCGTCTCCTCGTCCGCGAGCGCGAACTCGACGCGGTCGGTGGCCGGGTAGCTGCGGCCGGTGACCAGGGCCCCGTCCTCGTCCAGCGCGTCGTCCAGTCCGATGCGCGCCAGCAGCAGGCCGCTGCCATCGTCACCGTCGGATGCGAAGAGCCGCAGCGAGGCGGAGCCCTGCACCACGTCCCGACCCTCCAGGTCGCCCCGGATGGAGTCCGGGTCGAGCGCGGCTGAGCCGTTCGGCGGAGCCTCGTCGGCGCGGGGATCCACGCGCTCGCGCAGGGCCCACCAGAGCTCCTCGCGGCCCGCCTCGTAGCCGAGGGCCCACATGCCGACGCCGGAAAGCCCCTGCTCGAGGGCGTGGTCGATCTTGGCGCCGAAGCCATCCGGGTCGTCGTACCAGGCCTGCCGCCACGTGGCCGGGCAGGTCGCGCAGCTGCGGCTCGGGTAGGCCGTCCACGCCGAGGCCGAGACGGGGTCATAGCTCCGGCCGGTCAGGATGGCCTGCGCCACCGCCTCGGCGTAGGACGGCGAGGCCGGACCCTCGACGTCGCGGCCCTCGATCGTCGCGGCGCCGGCCTCGTCCGAATCGGTGGACCAGGCTTGCCCGTACCACGGCAGTGCCAGCACGAGCTTCTCCCCTGGCGCCTGCGCCAGTGCCCGTTCGACGGTGGTGGCGAGGTCCCCGCCGGCGTCGTCGTTCAGGGGTGCCGTCGAGCCGGCCACGGGTGCACCGTCGGTGCGGTAGTTGTAGCCCATGAGGATAGCCAGGTCGGCGGCGCCTTCCGCGGTCAGCCCGGCCAGGTCATAGCCCGTCAGGCTGGCCACCACGTCCACGCTGAGGTGGAGCGCCGGGTCGACCTCGTCGAGCGCACGACGGACCTCGCGCACGAAGGCCACGTACTCGTCGGCGAGGTCCTCCGGCACGGGCTCCACGTCCAGGTTGACACCATCGAGGCCGCGTTCCTCGATGAGCTTGGCGATGCGCTCGGCAAGGACGCGTCGGGCCGGCTTGGTCGTGAGCAGGGTGCGTGTCCGCTCCAAGAGGTCGTCCGACCAGCCGAAGCGCTGGATGACCAGCACGACCCGCACGCCGACGGCCTGGAGCTGGTCCCTCAGCGTGCTGAACTCGTCGCTGCCGAGGGCCGCCCAGCCAGCGGGCACGTCCCCGGAGGGCTTGGCCCCCACCAGCCGGCCATCGGCGGCGGCCTCCACGCCGTGGAAGGCCAGCATCGTGAGCAGGTCACTGTCGAGCGCCTGGGCCGCATCGGCGAGGAGCCAGCTGGGCAGGAAGCCCACCACCTCGCTGGGGGCTGGCACGGGTCTCGGCGAGGCCGTTGGCGCGGGACTCGGCGTGACGAAGACCGCGAGGGACGGCCTTGGGCTGGCGCTCGCGAGCGCCGGGCTGGGTACCGGGGTCGGCGTGGCCTCGGCCCCAGCTTCACCCTGCTGCGTCACGCTGATGCAGGCCGAGACGAGCAGCGGCAGCACGAGCAGCAGCGGCCAGCGGGCGGCGGCGCGCCACCACGGACGGTCGGCCCTCCGGGCGCGGATGAGGCGGCTGGTCAGCACGGACGACACCCTTCCACGACTGCGACACCCTACCAAGGATCGGCCCCGGCTGGAAGCGCGGACCGCGAAGCGGGGCTCGTTCTGCCGGGAGCGGCTATGGACGACCGCTGGCGGGCGGGCTGGAGCCCCGCAGGCGCAGCGAGTTGAGGACCACGCTCACGGAGCTGAAGGCCATGGCGGCTGCGGCCAGCATGGGGTCCAGGCGCAGCCCGAAGAACGGGTAGAGCAGGCCCATGGCCACCGGGATGAGCACGACGTTGTAGCCGAAGGCCCAGGCGAGGTTCTCGCGGATGACGCGCAAGGTCCGGCGTGAGAGGGCGATGGCGGAAGCCACGAGGCGCGGATCGCCACCGATGAGCGTGATGTCAGAGGCCTCGATGGCCACGTCGGTGCCGCTGCCGATGGCGATGCCCACGTCCGCCTGTGCCAGGGCCGGCGCGTCGTTGATGCCATCGCCGACCATGGCCACCACGTGCCCGGCCGCCTGCAGGGCCTTGACGTGCTCCGCCTTGTCGGCTGGTCTCACACCGGCCCTGACCGAGTCGATGCCGACGGAAGCGGCGACCGCCCCGGCGGCAGCCGGCGTGTCGCCGCTGAGCAGCTGCACCAGCAGTCCCGCCTCGTGCAGGGCACGCACCGCCTCCGCAGCACCCGGCTTGAGGGGATCGTCGATGTCGATGGCGCCCAGGGCCACGGCGTCGGCGGCCACGAAGACCGTCGTACGGGCGGCGGCAGTACCAGGAACGGCCAGCGGCGGCAGGTTGGCCGCGCCTACACCCCCCTCGACCAGGAACTCGCCGCTGCCCACGAGCACGACCTGCCCGCCCACGGTCGCCCGTACACCACGGCCGATGATCGCCTCGAAGCCCTCGGCCTCGTCCGCCGGCAGTGCCCTGCGGGCGGCCTCGACCACCACGGCCGCGCCCAGCGGATGCTCCGAGCCACGCTCCACCGCGGCGGCCAGCCGCAACACCTGGTCTGCGTCGACCACGCCCACGGGGCGCACGGCGATGACGGCCGGCCGGCCCACCGTCAGCGTGCCGGTCTTGTCGAAGATGACGGTGTCCACCCGCCCGGCCATCTCGAGCGCCGCGCCACCGCGGATGAGCACGCCGCTCTGCGCCGCCCGACCGGTGCCCACCATGACCGCGGTGGGAGTGGCCAGGCCCATGGCGCAGGGGCAGGCGATGATGAGCACGGAGATGGCAGAGATGAGCGCCTGCGTCAGGGCCGGCTCCGGACCCAGCAGCAGCCAGGCCACGAAGGTGACGGCCGCCAGGACGATGACGAGCGGCACGAACCATTCCGTGACGCGGTCGGCGACGCGCTGGATGGGTGCCTTGGAACCCTGCGCCTCGCGCACCATGCGCACGATCTGGCCCAGGACGCTGTCCCGCCCGACATGCGTGGCGCGCATGAGGAAGCTGCCGTTTCCGTTCAGGGTGGCGCCGATGACCGCATCGCCGACGGCCTTCGCCGTCGGCAGGGGCTCACCCGTGAGCATGGACTCATCGATGGAGGACGTGCCGCTGGTGATGACCCCATCCACGGGCACCTTCTCGCCGGGCCGGACTCGCAGCAGGTCGCCGACGACGATGTTCTCGACCGGCACGTCCGACTCCGTGTCGCCGCGCACGAGGCGTGCCGTGCGTGCCTGCAGACCCACGAGGGCAGCCACCGCGCCACTTGCCTGCGCCCGCGCCCGTGCCTCCAGCCAGCGCCCGGTCAGGATGAGGCCGATGATCATGGCCGAGGAATCGAAGTAGGTCACCGGCTCGATGCCGGCCGCCATGACCAGCTCGGGCGCGACGGTTACCACGACGCTGTAGCCCCAGGCGGCAAGCGTGCCCATGGCCACCAGCGTGTCCATGCTCACCGTGCCGTGGCGGGCCTGCCGCCAGGCATTGCGCACGAAGACGCCGCCGGCCCAGACCTGGATGAACGTGGCCGGCACCAACAGGATCCAGTTGAGCGTGTGCATGTCGATGCCCAGGCCACCCGGCCAGAGCATGATGGCCATGATGGCCACGGCCACGGCGACCGAGGCGGCCGCCTTCTGTCCCAGCCGGCGCTGCTCGCGGGCCCGGGCCACGGCATCCGGGTCGGCCGCGTCGAGCGTCAGCGTATCGGCTGCCTCAGGGGGCTCCGCGCGAACGTCGTAGCCGGCGGCCTCGATGGCTGCTTCCACCTCTGCGCGACCGGCCAGCGAGGGGTCGAGCCGCACCGTGGCGCGTTCCGTGGCGAGGTTGACGCTGGCCTCGGCCACACCGTCCGTCTGGCGCAGGAAGCGCTCGATGCGGTTGACGCAGGACGCGCAGGTCATGCCCTCGACCCCCACCGAGAGGATGATGGGTTCGGGAGCCGCCACCGGCGTGGACCTCGCTAGCGGCCGACCGGCTTCATGGCGTAGACGCCCACCACCATGTCCACGCAGGGATCGTGGCAGAGCTCGAGGCCGACCTCGCCGCGGTCCACCAGCTCGGCCAGCAAGCCGCTCTCGCGCGCTGGCAGGCCCATCCAGACTCGACCCTCGCGCGTGTCGACCGGGTGCACGTCGTCAGCCCCACCGTTGATGTCGAAGCGACGGCGCAGCTCGTGCATGGGGACATAGGGGCGTGACTTGATGAAGCGGCGCAGCTGCGCCTGTGTGCAGCCCTGGCTCTGCCAGCCATCGCTGCCGTTGTCGTCGGCCATATCGTCGCACCGTGGTGTCGGGAGAGCTCAGCATCTCGGTGGCGCCAGGGGCGCCGTCCATCCATCGTCATCAGATACGGTCACCTAGGGGAACCAGCGACCCGTCGACGGATGATACACCCGACCCGCTGCCGCCCACTGCCGCGCGCCGGGCAGCGGGGCGGCCTGACAGACACGATCGGCAGCCCGGGCGGACCCTGTGGATGGAACCACGGGATCAGGAGCCGGCGATGATCCGAAGGCCGCGTTCCGTGGTGTTGAGCGACTGCCCGCCGTCCGGCGTGACCACCACGACGTCCTCGATGCGCACCCCGTAGCGACCCTCGAGGTAGATGCCCGGCTCGATGCTGAAAGTGTCGCCGACCCGGGCCAGGTCATCGTTGCCGCCGATGACGTAGGGCTCCTCGTGCACCTCCAGGCCGATACCGTGTCCGAGGCGATGGATGAAGTGCCGACCGTGGCCCCCGGCACTGATGCGATCGCGGGCCTCCGCGTCGAGGGCGGCGAAGCTGATGCCGGGACGGACCGCGGCACGCGCAGCGGCCTGCGCCTCCTCCGTGAGGTGGTGGATCTCGACGAAGCCAGCCGGCGGCGCGGCGCCATCCTCGGCCGCGACCCAGAAGGTGCGCGTCGTGTCCGAGCAGTAACCCGCCCGGCGGCCGCCGATATCGAGCAGCAGCGGCTCACCGCCGCGGATGACCCGCTCACCCGGTCCGTGGTGCGGCGAGGCGCTGTTCGGCCCGGAGGCGACGATGGCGAACTCCGCGGTATCGTGGCCCTCGTCCACGAGCCGCTCGCGCACTTCCCTGGCCACGTCGGCCTCCGTGCGGCCGATCACGGGACCGGCGGCGATGGCCTCGATGACGCGGTCGGCCGCCTCGGCAGCCTCCCGCATGAGGACCAGCTCGTCGTCGTCCTTGGAGCGCCGCAGCGGTGCCAGCAGCGCTGAAGCCAGCCCCCAGCGGGCACGGCCCAGGACCCCCTGGAGACCCAGCAGGAAGGCGGCGCGCAGCCCATCGGACACGAGGATCCGACCGGCCGCAGCCTCGGGACGGGCGGCAGCCTTGGGACCCGCGGCGGCCTCGGGACGGGCGGCAGCCTTGGGACCAGCGTCGGGGTCGGGCAGCAGCGGTGGCACCAGGAGGTAGGGGTCGTCGCTCTCCTCCCAGGTCACGAGCCGCACGCTCCCCGCGGCCAGCCCGGGGGCCTGCTCCGCCGCCGCCGCCTCCAGGCGCGGGCCGACGAAGGTGAGCGGCCCAGCGGGCGGGACGACCAGCAGGTTGAGCCGCTCGTGACCGACCGCCGGATAGCCGACCAGCCACTCGAGCTCCGGGCCGACACCCACCAGCATGGCCGCCGATCCGGAGTGGGCCACGGCCGCCTGGGCCCGGGCCAGGCGCTCCGCGAACCGCGCCGGACCGATGGTCGCGCTCACGTCGAAGACCGGTGTGGCACCGAGGCGTCCAGCCAACCCTCGACCAGTCGAGTGCCGTCGGTGAAGAACTTCTGGTAGGAGAAGACCCGACTGGCGCCTGCTGCCAGGGCGCGCCGTCGCGTCAGCTGGTCGTCGTGCTGGGCCACGGCCATGACCGGCAGGCGTGAAGCGTGCAGGCGTCCGATGGCGGCCACGGCGTCGAAGCGCCGCGCGGCCAGGTCCACGATGGCGCCGCCCAGCGTGGCCTGGTCGGCCAGCTCGTGCGCCTCAAGGGCGATGGCCAGCTCCGCGTCGTTGCCGAGCGTCACGGCCGTGCCACCGGCCCGCCGCACGGCCTCGGCGATCCGCGTGGACCACAGGAGGTCGTCCGCGAGGACGACCATGCCCCGGCTCAGGAGATGGTCCAGGCGTCGCTGCTGAAGAGCAGCTCGTGCAGGTCACCTTCGCCCTTCTGGGCGCGAGCCACCTCGATCTGGTCGGCCACCAGCTGATGATGCAGGGGCCGCTGCACCCGCCGCAGCACACCGATCGGCACCGGGTAGTCGGGCCAGAACATGCGCGACAGGATGTAGGCGAGGGCGTCGTCGCCTTCGTCGTGGACGGTCAGGTCCGCCTCGGTGACGCCGTTCCCGAGCGTCACCACCTCCGGCCGCAGCCCCACGATACGGATGCCCTTGTCAGCGGCCGCGCCGAAGATCATGGGCTCGCCGTGGCGCAGCTTGAGCATGCGATCGTCGCGCACCTCGCGCTCGGTGAACTCACGCCAGGCGCCGTCGTTGAAGATGTTGCAGTTCTGCAGCACCTCCACGAAGACGGAGCCCTTGTGGCGGCCAGCGGCGTCCAGCGTCTCCTGGATGTGCTCCGTGTAGGTGTCGACGGTGCGCGCCACGAAGGTGGCCTCCGCCGCCAGTGCCACCGAGAGCGGCACGATGGGTTGGTCCACGGTGCCGTCCGGCGAGGACTTGGTGTGCTTGCCCAGCTCGGAGGTGGGCGAGGCCTGGCCCTTCGTGAGGCCGTAGATGCGGTTGTTGAACATCACCAGCTTGATGTCCACGTTGCGGCGCATGGCGTGCAGCACGTGGTTGCCACCGATGGACAGGGCGTCACCATCCCCGGTGATGACCCAGACCATGAGGTCCGGCCGGGCCAGCTTGAGGCCCGTGGCCAGGGTGGGGGCACGTCCGTGGATGGAGTGGAAGCCGAAGGTGTTCATGTAGTAGGGCAGCCGGCCGGAACAGCCGATGCCGGAGATGAAGACGATGGACTCTCGCGGGTAGCCGAAGTCCGGCATGACGCGCTGCGTCTGGGCCAGGATGGAGTAGTCACCACACCCAGGACACCAGCGCACCTCCTGGTCGGAGACGAAGTCCTTGCGCGTGAGCTTGATGGGCTGGCGTTCCGTGCCGGTGGCAGTCGTGTCGGTCATGGCTGGGCTCCCTCCTCGCCGAGGAGCAGTCGCGCGGCGCTCTCGACCTCTGGGACCGCGAAGGGCTTGCCGCGCACCCGGTCAAGGCCGATGGCATCGATCAGGTAGCGGGCCCGGATGAGCAGGCGCAGCTGGCCGTTGTTGATCTCCGGGATGAGCACCCGCCGGTACGAAGCCAGCACCTCGCCGGTGTTGCGCGGGAAGGGATTGAGGTGCCGCAGGTGGGCGTGGGCCACGGCGTGCCCCTGGCGCTGCAGTCGCTCGGTCGCGGTGCGCAGCGAGCCGTAGGTGGAGCCCCAGCCAAGGATGAGGAGGTCGCCGCGCTCCGGGCCGGCCACGGCCAGGTCCGGGATGTCCTCTGCGATGCCAGCCACCTTCCGAGCCCGCAGCTCCGTCATGCGCTGGTGATTGTCGGGATCGTAGGAGACGGTGCCCATCACGTCCGCCTTCTCCAGGCCGCCGATGCGATGCTCGAGACCGGGCGTGCCGGGCACGGCCCAGGGTCGCGCCAGCGTCACCGGATCACGCTGGTACGAGCGGAACGTGGCCGGGTCGGTGTGGTTGGCGACCGAGATGTCCGGCAGATCGGCCAGCTCCGGCAGGCGCCAGGGCTCCGATCCGTTGGCCAGGTAGGCGTCCGACAGGTAGGCCACTGGAGTCATGTACTTGAGGGCCAGGCGGCTGGCCTCGATGGCCAGGTCGAAGCAGTCGGACGGCGTGGCCGGGGCCACCACCGGCATGGGCGCATCGCCGTTGCGGCCGAACATGACCTGCAGAAGGTCGGACTGCTCGGTCTTGGTGGGCATGCCAGTGGAAGGCCCGGCGCGTTGCACGTCCACGATGACGAGGGGCAGCTCCACCATGACCGCGAGACCCATGGCCTCCGACTTGAGGGCGATGCCCGGGCCTGAGGAGGCCGTCAGCCCCAGCGCTCCACCGAAGGCGGCGCCGATAGCCGCGCCGATGGCCGCGATCTCGTCCTCCGCCTGGAAGGTGCGGACGCCGAAATGCTTGTAGGTCGAGAGCTGATGCAGGATCTCGCTGGCGGGCGTGATGGGGTACGAGGCGTAGACCAGGTCCCGCCGGGCCAGCTTGGCGGAGGCCACGAAGCCCAGGGCGGCGGCCTCGTTGCCATTGACGTTGCGATAGGTGCCGGGGGCCAGCCGGGCAGGCTTGACGCGGAAACTGTTGTGGAAGATCTCCGTCGTCTCCCCGAAGGCGTAGCCGGCCTTGAGCGCCCGCAGGTTGGCCTCCAGGATGACCGGCCGAGCGGAGAACTTGGACTCGATCCAGGCGACAGTGGGCTCCATGGAGCGCTCGAAGAGCCAGAACATGACACCCAGGGCGAAGAAGTTCTTGGTCAGGTCGACCTGCTTGGCGGTCATCTCGAGGCCCTCGAGTGCGCGCGCGTTGAGCGTGCCGACCGGGATCTCGAAGACGTTGTAGTCGGAGAGCGAGCCGTCCGTCAGCGGGTTGGCCGCGTAGCCGGCCTTGGCCACGTTCTGGGCCGTGAAGGCGTCCTCGTTGACGACGATGGCGCCACCGGCCGGCACGTCGCCGAGGTTGGCCCGCAGGGCCGCGGGGTTCATGGCCACCAGGACGTCCGGCGAATCGCCGGGCGTGTGGATCTCCGAGGAGGAGAAGCTGATCTGGAAGCCGGAGACGCCGGCCAGCGAGCCGGCCGGGGCACGGATCTCGGCCGGGAAGTCCGGCAGCGTGGCGATGTCATTGCCGAAGACGGCAGCCGTGCGGGTGAACTGCGACCCGGTCACCTGCATGCCGTCGCCGGAATCGCCCGCGAAACGGATGGTGACTCGCTCCAGTTCCAGGACCGGGGGGCTGATGTGCTGGTCTGTCTCGGTGGTCACGCGGGGGCGGGCTCCTGGTGGACGCGACTGGCGATCGGTGGGCGCTGACTGACGTTGCGCAACGTGGCCGGGGAGGCCACGACCACATATGCCCAAGTGTAACGCGATGCCCGGCCCGCGCCCGCCGCATGGAGCCACCGCTGAGCCCGGCCGCAAGCCGGTAGCATCAGCGAGTGACCCCGGTGACCCTGCCCAGCCGCCCCATGCGCCTCTCCGCGCAGGCGACGGGCATCTTGCTGGTGCTCGTCTCGGCCGCCAGCTTCGGGTCGGTGGCGCTCTTCGTCAAACCCCTCTACGCGGCCGGCATGACGGTGCTCGTGCTGCTCGCCTGGCGCTTCGTCACGGCCGCCCTGGTGAGCTGGGGCTACCTCCTGGCAGGCAGCCGTACGCGTCGTTCCCTGCGGCTGCTGACCCGACGGCGCGTGGTGGTGCTGCTGCTGCTGGGCACTCTGTACGTGGGCAACAGCTTCACCTACATCGGGTCCCTGCAGGTGGTACCCATCTCGCTCAACTCCATCATCGCCTACCTCTACCCGGCCATCGTGGCCGTCATGGCCCTGCGCCTCGTGCGCCGGCTGGAGGGACGCCGTGCCTGGTTCGCGCTGGGGCTCTCACTGGTCGGCGTGGCGCTGGCGCTGGGGGGCGTCCCCGACGGCGAGATGCCGCCGTTGTGGGGCCTCGCGCTGTCCTTCGCCAACCCCTTCATCTACGCCACCTGGATCGTCTTCCAGGCTCGCCTCGCCGGCGACCGCCCGGCCCGCACGGGCGAGCCGCCTCCCGGCGATGCGGTCACCATGGCCGATCCGGCGCTCACGGACGTCCAGCGTGCGGCCGACCAGCGTGCGGCCGATGACGTCGCGGCACATCTGGAGCTGCCGCCGGCCGATGCGGAGACGATGGCCGATATCCCCGATCCGGCCGCTGCCGGGGCGCTCATGACCACGGCCACGGCGGTCGTCTTCACCGTCCTGGCGCTCGCGACCGGGTCCTCGCTCTGGCCGTCCGACGTGCCGGCGGAGGCCTGGCTGCCGCTCCTGGGGCTGGGGGTCATCGCGACGGCCGTCGCCATCCAGACGTTCTACGCCGGGGTCAAGCGTGTCGGCGGCGCCCGCGCCTCGCTCATCAGCACGGTGGAGCCGGTCTACACCATCCTGCTGGCCATGATCCTCTTCGGCGAGAGCCTGGAACCTGTGCAGGTGGTGGGCGGGGTGCTGGTCCTGGCGGCCGTCCTCCTGGCTGAGACCGGCCGACCGGCATCCGCCGACCAGCAGCCGCTGCCGACGCCCGCCGCGCCCGATAGAGTGGCACCCAGCACCGCGAGCCAGGGGCGCGCCTGAGCGACGGCCTCGCGGAGGGCATGACGCAAGCAGGGAGCTCTCGATGCGACTCGTCTCCTACCTGGATGCCAGCGGCGACCGGCTGGGCGTGGAGCACGCCGATGGCCGCATCTGGTCGAGCCATGCACTGGGTGCCGGCCTGCCCGGCTCCATGGCGGACCTGCTGGCTGCGGGCAGCCAGGCACTGGAGGCCCTGCGAGGCGCCGCGCGAGGCGCCGCGATCGCCGGACAGCCGGGCGATGTCGAAGCCTCGCGGCGCATCGCCCCGGTGCCTCGGCCGGGCAAGGTCATCGCGGTCGGCCTCAACTACCACGCCCACGCGGCTGAGGGTGGGGCCGCCATCCCCAACTCGCCGATGCTCTTCGCCAAGTTCCCCACCGCCGTGGTGGGCCCCGGGGCGATCGTGGAATGGGACCCCGCGCTGACCGACGCCGTGGACCTCGAGGCAGAGCTGGCCGTCGTCATCGGCCGGCGTGCGCGGCGCGTGCGCGAGGACGCGGCGCTTGACTACGTGCTGGGCTACAGCTGCCTGAACGACGTCAGCGCCCGGGACCTGCAGTTCGCCGACAAGCAATTCGTGCGCGCCAAGTCGCTCGACACCTTCTGCCCCATGGGTCCGGTCCTGGTGACCGCCGACGAGATCCCCGACCCGGGCACGCTGGCCGTGCGCAGCTACCGCAACGGCGAGCTCATGCAGGATGGGCACACCTCAGACCTCATCTTCAGCGTCCCGCACCTGGTCGCCTTCTGCTCGCGGGCGTTCACGCTGGAGCCCGGTGACGTCATCGCCACGGGCACCCCGGCCGGCGTGGGCTGGTACCGCGATCCCAAGGTCGTCATGCACGAGGGTGACGTCATGACCGTCGAGATCGAGGGCATCGGGCGGCTCGAGAACCCCTGCCACGAGGTGCGCCCCGACTGAGCGACCGCTGGGCCGCTCGCCCGGTGGGCCGCTGGCTCAGCGGGTCGCGAGAAGGGCCTCCTGGAAGATGCCCAGGCTCTCCTCGACCTCATCCCGGCTGACGTCCAGCGGCGGGATCCAGCGCATGATGTTGTGGCTGGGCCCGCAGGTGAGCAGCAGCAGCCCGCGGTCAGCGCAGGCGGTCGTGAGGGCCTCGCCCAGCTCGCCGGCCGGCTGGCGTGTCTCGCGGTCCAGGACCAGCTCCACGCCGATCATGAGGCCGGGCCCGCGGACGTCGCCGAGGCGCGGATCCTCCGCGGTGAGCGACTGCAGGCCACGGGTGAGCTCCGCCCCACGCTCCGCCGCGTTGGCCACCAGGCTCTCCTCGCGGATGACCTCCAGGACGGCGATGCCGGCCGCGCACGAGACGGGGTTGCCGCCGTACGTGGAGCCGTGCGCGCCCACGCCCCAGCGCTGTTGAAGGTCCCTCGAGGAGATAAGGGCCGCCAGCGGCATGCCGTTGGCGATCGCCTTCGCCGCCAGCACGATGTCCGGCACGATGCCGGCGTGTTCGAAGGCCCACATGCGCCCGGTGCGGCCATAGCCCGACTGGACCTCGTCGGCGATGAGCAGGATGCCGTGCCGGTCCGCCAGCTCGCGCAACCCGCGCAGGAAGGAAGCCGGGGCGGGCACGTAGCCGCCCTCGCCCTGCACGGGCTCGATGATGAAGGCGGCCGTGCGCGTCGGCGGCACGATGGTGGCGAAGAGCCGCTCGAGGTGGTCGAGCGCGGAGGCGCTGGCGGCCTCCTCGTCGCCACCGAAGTCGCGGTAGGCAGACGGGAACGGGGCGATGTGGACGTCCGGCAGCAGCGGGTCGTAGCCGGTGCGGTAGTTCAGGCTTGACGTGGTGACGCTGATGGCGCCATACGTTCGGCCGTGGAAGGCACCGCTGAAGGCGATGATGTGGCTGCGGCCGCTGGCGCGACGCGCCAGCTTGAGAGCGCCGTCCACGACCTCCGCGCCAGAGTTGCCGAAGTAGACCGTGTCCAGCCCTTCGGGCATCTCTTCGACGATCATCTCAGCCAGGCGCGTCACCGGCTCCAGGTGGCCGAGGCCGTTGCAGACGTGCAGGAGCTGGTCCACCTGGGCGTGGATGGCCGCGTTGACCCGCGGATGTGCGTGGCCCAGCGAGGTCACGGCGATGCCGTTGGCGAAGTCGAGGTAGCTGTGGCCGTCGCTGTCGAAGAGGCGGTGGCCCTCGCCACGCACCCAGGCTTGCTGGAAGTAGCGGCCCAGGACCGGCGAGAGCGTCGCCAGTGAGCGGTCGCGGATGGTCGGGCTGGTGTCGGTCATGGGTCCAAGGATAAGCGGGCGGCCGACTCACCGGGGCGACGGCTGCACGAGTCGCCGGCCGCCCAAGTCGACGCTGCCACCACCTGGGCGGCGATGCCGCTAGTAGCGGCGGTTGCCGAGCTTGCCCAGGTCGAAACGGGCCGTGTCCGCGATAGCCATGACGGCCATGGTGCCGGCCTGGACCGGGTCACTGACCACGAGGTCCGCGGCGGCCGACACGGAGCCGGCCATGTTCAGCGAGACCACCGGGATGCCGATCTCGCGCAGCTCACGCACGGCCTTGGTGATCTCGCCGCCCATGAGCGAGCCGGCCAGCACGAGGATGTGGGCGCGTGGCAGGTCTGCCACGGCGCGCACGGCGGCTGCGATGTTCTCCTCCCCCACGAGGGCCATGGTGTCCACGGAGATGCGTTCACCGCGCAGGTTGTGGCGGTCGCTCTCGGACACCGCGCCCAGCGCCACCTGGGCCACCTGGGCGCCGCCGCCGACGATGATGACGCGCTTGCCGAAGATCTGGCCCAGGGTCGGCCGGGACCCGGCCACGCGCACGCCGGGCACCGATTCCACGATGCGCGTGGCGTCCGCGGAGTCGAGGTCGCGCAGCTCGATGTCGAAGACGCGCGTGATGTCCTGGCCCTCACCCTTCTTGGTGGCCGGGAAGGTGTTGATGGTCACGATCTCCGCGCCCGCCTCGCGCAGCCGCAGCAGGATCTCCACGAGGTCCGCGTCGTCAGTGGTGCGCAGCTCGATGGCCGTGAAGATGCGCTCGCCATCGGGGATGGCGAGGTCCGGCCGCTCGATCTGCCGCTCCCGCTTCGTCGTGCTCATGGCTGACGAGACTATCGCACACGCGAGACGCAGGACGGGCGCCCGCAGAGCCGCGCTGGTGAGAGGCTGCCGACGCTCGACCGGGCGCGGCTCGGCCATGTATCGTCAGCGCCCATGACAGAGCACAGCGACAGCGACAGAGGCGCTCCCGCCATCGGCGGACGGGCAGCCATCCGCGTGGGCATCATCGGCGCCGCCGGGTATGTCGGCGGGGAGCTCATCCGCCTCCTGGAGCGGCACCCGAACGTGCACATCGCGGGTCTCCAGGCTCGGGACCGTGACCATGAGCCGGTGACCGTCTGGCATCCCCAGCTGGCCGGCTCGGATCTCCACATCGAGGCCGACCTGCCGGACGTCGACGCCGTCTTTCTGGCCCTGCCGCACGGCGCCTCCGCGCCGCTGGTCCCGGAGCTCGTGGCGCAGGGGCGCCGCGTCATCGACCTGGGGGCGGACTACCGCCTGCGCCGGCCGGCTGACTACGAGCGCTGGTACGGCTTCACGCACCCAGCCCCGCAGCTCCTGGCGCAGGCGGTCTACGGCCTTCCCGAGCAGCACCGGGCGGAGTTGCAGGCCCTGCAGGGCGCCGATGTCGCCATCGTCGGCGCGCCGGGCTGCTACCCCACGACGTCCCTGCTGGGTCTCTATCCCCTCGCCCGTGCCGGGCTCATCGCCGATCTCGTGGTGGATGCCAAGAGCGGCACATCCGGCGCCGGCCGGGCCGCCAAGGCAGACCTCGTCTTCTCTGAGGTCAACGAATCGGTCAAGGCCTACGGCATCGCCGGCCACCGCCACATCTCCGAGCTGGAGCAGGAGCTCCAGGCGGCCGGTCCGGCGCTCGAGTCCAACCCGGGGGTACGGAATGTCGACTTCGTACCCCATCTCATCCCCATGCAGCGCGGCATCCTGGCCGCCTGCCATGTGCGCCCCACGCGTCCCATCAGCGCCGCGGAGCTGCGCGACCTGTACGAGGCGGCCTACGCGGGCGAACCCTTCGTGCGCGTCGTGGACCAGCCCCCGGCCACGAGCCACGTGCGCGGCAGCAACGTCGCCCACGTGCATCCCTATCTCAACGAGCGGACCGGGCGCATCCTCGTCATCTCGGTCCTCGACAACCTCGTCAAGGGTGCCGCGGGCCAGGCCATCCAGGCCTTCAACCTCGTGTACGGCCTGCCGGAGATCGCCGGCCTGCAGCAGCTGGCGCTGATCCCGTGACCGCCATGGACGGCTCTGCCCCCGACCTGCCCCAGGCGTCAATGGAGGCGCGACTGCCGGCCGGCTTCCGGGTCGCCGCCACGAGGGCCGGCATCAAGTCCTCCGGCGGGCTGGACCTGGCCGTGGTCGTCGTAGACGGCGCCCCGGCGGCCGTGGCCGCCACCTTCACCACGAACCGCCTGCCGGCCGCCCCGGTCCGCCTGGACCGGGAGCACCTGGCCGCCACGGACCCCGCCGGGGCGGGCCGTCGCGGCTGGGCCCAGGCCATGATGTCCACGAGTGGCTGCGCCAACGCGGCCACCGGAGAGGCCGGCCTGGCGGACCAGCGCCGCCTGGCGGCGACACTGGCCGCGGCCGTGGGGACCGATGCCAGCCACGTGCTGGCCATGTCCACTGGCCTCATCGGCAGCCGCCTCCCGGTCGAGCGCGTGGAGTCCGCCATCGGCACCACCATCGCCGGCGAGCTGCGGGCAGAGGATGCATCCTTCGCGGCCATCGCGGAGGCCCTGCGCACGACCGATTCGCGGGCCAAGGCAGCGGCCGTCACGGTGGACCTGCCCGGGCCGGGCGGATCGGCCGTGCCCGTCACCATCAGCGGCGTGGCCAAGGGCGTGGGCATGATCCACCCCAACATGGCCACCATGCTCTGCTTCGTGCTCACCGACGCAGCCGCCTCACCGGAGCTCCTGGAGTCCCTCCTGCGGCCCATCGTGGCACGCACCTGGGACCAGATCAGCGTGGATGGCGACCAGTCCACCAACGACACCGTGCTGCTGGCGGCATCCGGTGCCTCCGGGGCCCTGCCCCTGGAGGCCGGCACGGAGGCCAGCACGGTCTTCGCCGGCGCGCTGGAGGCTGTAGCCCGCTCGCTGGCTCGCCAGCAAGCCGCCGACGGCGAGGGTGCGACGACCCTCATCACGTGCGCGGTGAGTGGCGGCCGCGATGACGCGGACGCTCGGGCCGTGGCTCGCGCCGTCATCGGCAGCAGCCTCGTCAAGGCCGCCATCCACGGCGCCGACCCGAACTGGGGACGCATCGCGGGGGCCGCCGGCAACGCCCGGCTGCCGCTGGCGCCGGTCCTTGAGGCGGTCGGCCTCTCGCCCGACGACGCCCGCGTCCGCGCCGGCCAGGCCGTGGAGCTGGACCCGGATCGGCTGCGCATCGAGATCGAGGATGTGCCGGTCTTCGCGGGTGCCCCATTGCCCTTCGACGATGCCGACCTGCGCACCCGTATGCGCGGCGGCGAGGTGCGCATCCAACTCGACCTCGGCGCTGGTGCAGGCGTCGGCGAGGCCTTCGGCTGCGACCTCACGGAGGCCTACGTGGTCGAAAACTCGGCCTACTCGACATGAGCGACAGGGCCAGGAGCCCGGGCGCCACGGCGGCCGGGAGCCCGGGCGCCACGGCGGCCGGTAGCCCGGTCGTCGTCAAGCTCGGCGGCACCACCATCGTCGAGCAGCAGGACGTCCTGCGCGAGATCGTCGAGGAGCGGCGGCGGCGGCCCGTGGTCGTCGTCCACGGCGGTGGCAAACGCCTCACCGAGTGGCTGGAGCAGCTCGGCGTGGCCAGCCGCTTCGAGGCCGGCCGGCGCGTGACGGACGCGGCCACGCTGGAGGTCTTCCTGGCCGTCATGGGCGGCGTCATCAATGCCGAGCTGACCGCGGAGCTGCTGGGCCTGGGCGCAGATGCCGTGGGCGTGCGCGGCATCGATGGGCGCACCATCCGTGGCACGCGCGCCGAAGGACTCGGCCTGGTCATCGCGGAGCCGGTGGCAGACGCATCGCTGCTCCTGGCGCTGCTGGCCGCTGGCCGGCTGCCGGTGCTGACACCTATGGGCCTCGATCCAGAGGGTCGCATCTGCAACGTCAACGCCGACGACGCCTCGGCCGCGGTCAGCGCAGCCCTGGGCGGCGAGCTCGTACTCATGACCGACACCGACGGCGTGCGCGGCACCGACGGCCAGCGCATCGAGCAGCTGAGCCCGGAGGAGGCCGAGCGGCTCATCGCCGAGGGCATCATCGCCGGGGGCATGGTGCCCAAGGTCCGGTCGGCGCTGCGCGCCCTGGGCCCCGGCTCTCGGGCGGAGCGGGCGGTCATCGCCGATGGCCGCACCATGTCCGCCCTCCACGGCGCGCTGCACGAGGGCAGCGGGACCGGCTTTCGGATCGGGTAGCACGCGGCTACCCGACGGGCAGCTGCCCGCGGCGGCTCAGGCGGTGCCGGGCGACGATCCGACGAGGCCGCCCAGGCGAGCGCCGGGCAGGACGATGGTGCGCAAATCGTGGCCAGCGACCGGGCGACCCTGGCGCGAGCCATCCCCATCCGTTGGTTCGGCTTGCCCGGATGCGGCGTTGACCAGCGCAGCGGGGACGATCACGGCAGCCGGGATGAGGCTGGCCGCGACCACACGGCGCTCGTCGCCGAGGTAGTCGACATCCACGAAGGTGGCGCCCACCGAGATCCCCGGCCGGCCCAGCAGGTACCCCTGCCCGGCTCCGATCTGGAGGTCGCGCAGGACGTGCAGCTGCGCGGCCGTCTCCACGCCCTCCGCCACGACGTGGGCGTGCTGATCGAGGGCCAGGTCGCGGAGCGACTGCAGGACGGATCGAGCCCCCATGCGGCGCACGCCGTCCTGCACCAGCGAGAGATCGAGCTTGA
>JBFYUV010000239.1:0-4866 GCA_041299865.1 Chloroflexota bacterium | reverse complement strand
CCACGTCCACCGCAAGGTCTTCCTGCCCACCTACGGCCTCTTCGATGAGCGCCGCGTCTTCGCCCCGGGCTCGAGGCTGCGTGCCGTCACGTCGGAGCGCCTCGGCCTGCGCCTCGGCCTGAGCGGCTGCGAGGACTTCTGGCACATGGCCACGCCTCAGCTGCTGGCTCTCGATGGCGCCCAGGTGCTCGTCAACGTCTCCTCCTCACCGGGCCGGGACGTGGCCGCCGTCAACGAGGCCGGCCTGGGCACCGCGACCTCGTGGCGGACCCTCAATCGGACCTACGCGCAGCTGACGACCAGCTACGTCATCTTCGTCAATCGCGTCGGCGTGGATGAATCGATCACCTTCTGGGGTGGCAGCGAGGTTGTCTCGCCCACCGGACAGACCGTCTTTGCGGCGCCCATCCACGACGAGGGCCTCTACCTCGCCACGCTCGACCCGGTCGCCATCCGTCGGGAGCGCATCGCCACGCCCCTCCTGCGCGACGAGCGCCCGGAGGTCGTCCTGCGACAGCTCGACGACATCATGCGCGACCGCCAGGAGCGCTCCGCCACCGAGCCGGAGTTGCCCTGATGACTGAGGCAGTCGCCGGTGGGCTGCCCTTCGAGCTGCCGCCGGAGCTGGCCATCGACACGGCCGCCGCGCTGCGCATCATCCGCGAGTTCATCCGCGCCCAACTGCGCCAGGCCGGCTTCGGCAAGGCCCTGCTGGGTCTCTCGGGCGGCGTCGACTCGGCGCTGGTGGCCTACCTGGTCGCGGATGCCATCGGTCCTGCCAACCTGCTGGCCGTGCTCATGCCCTACCGGACCTCGTCCCCGGAGTCGCGAGCCGATGCGGAGGAGGTCGTGCGCCGGCTGGGCTGCCAGAGCGAGCTGGTCGACATCAGCGCCATGGTGGATGCCTACTTCGAGGCCCCAGGGCGGAGCGACGCCACACCCCTCCGTCGCGGCAACCTCATGGCCCGCACGCGCATGATGGTCCTCTACGACCACTCGGTGACGTGGAGCGGGCTGGTGGTGGGCACCGGCAACAAGACCGAGACGCTCATCGGCTATAGCACGCTTTGGGGCGATAGCGCCAGCGCCTTCAACCCCATCGGCGACCTCTACAAGTCGCAGATCCGGCAGCTCTCGACGGCCATCGGCGTGCCGGACGCCATCATCCGCAAGGCGCCCTCGGCCGACCTCTGGCCCGGTCAGACGGACGAGGCGGAGGTGGGCTTCTCGTACGCGGAGGTGGACCGCATCCTCTTCCGCTTGGTGGATCGTCGGCTCACGCCCGATGAGGTCGTGGCCGAGGGCTTCGCCCACGAGCTCGTGGAGCGCATCGACCGCATGGTGGCGGGCTCGGAGTTCAAGCGCCAGGTGCCGCCCATCGCCAAGATCGGACCCCGCACGGCCGGCATCGACTACCTCTATCCCCGCCGGCGCCCGCGCTCCACGCGTGGCTGAGCGGCCGGCTGGCCGGGCGGGCAGGGCGGCCGGTCCGGGGCCCGCTGCGCCAGCCTCGGCTGACCGGCCGGCGTCGGCCCCCGGCACGCTCTACGTCGTCGCCACGCCCATCGGGAACCTGGGCGACATCACGCTGCGGGCGCTGGAGGTGCTGCGGTCGGTGGCGCTGGTGGCTGCCGAGGACACGCGCCTCACGCGGCGCCTCTGGGCCCGCCACGGTATCGAGACGCCGCTCGTGAGCTTCCACGCCCACAGCGACTCGGCTCGTACCCGCGAGCTGCTGGCGCGGCTCGCTTCGGGCGACGACGTGGCCCTCGTCACGGACGCCGGCACGCCGCTGGTCAGCGACCCCGGCGAGGACCTGGTGGCCCGCTGGGCCGGTGAGGGTGGCGTCGTCGTGCCCATCCCGGGTCCCTCGGCCGTGCTGGCGGCCCTGGTCACGAGCGGCATCTCCGCCCCGCGCTGGTCCTTCGAGGGCTTCCTGCCCCGCAAGGGCCGCGAGCGTCGCGAACGGCTCGCCCGGATCGCTGCCGACGAGCGCGCCTCGGTGCTCTTCGAGGCGCCCGGCCGCACCGCCGGTACCCTCCGCGATCTCGCTGCGGCCTGCGGGGGTGACCGCCGCGCGGCGCTCTGCCGAGAGCTCACCAAACGCCACGAGGAGATCCGCCGCGGCTCCCTCGGCGAACTCTGCACGGCCCTCGAGGAGAAGCCGGTCAGGGGAGAGGTGACCCTCGTCATCGCCGGGAAGACCGCTCCACCCGACGAGGAGGCGCCGGCAGAGCGAGCGGACAGCCTGGCCGCCGGTCGCCGCCGGGTGTCGGCCCTCGTGGCCGGAGGGATGCGTCGCTCGGAGGCGGCTCGCCAGGTGGCAGCCGAGACGGGACTGCCGCGCCGCGAGCTCTTCGCCATGGACGACGAGCCCGGCCATGTGTCGGGCACGGCCCGCTGAGACGACGATGCGCCGCATCCTGAACCTGTCGCTCTTCGCCCTCGCCGCCACCGTCCTCATCCTCGGCCTCATGTGGGCGTTCCGTGGCGAGGCCCTGCGCCTCTTCGGCATCAGCTTCGACACGGGGGCGGCCGCCGAGACCGCATTGCTGGTGCCGGACGGCTACCGCGCGGACGTCTTCGCCGCCGACCTCGCCACGCCGCGCTTCATGGCCGTTTCCGAGGATGGCGTCCTCTTCGTGGCCGACCCCGGGGCCGGCCGGGTGGTGGCTCTGCCCGACCGTGATGGCGACGGGCGAGCCGACGAGACGGTGGTCGTGGGCGAAGGCTATGACGCGGCTCACTCGCTGGCCTTCGAGAGCGATGGCTCTCTCCTCGTGGCCGGCAGCGGCACGCTGTTCCGGCTGACGCTCGACGCCGACCTACGCGAAGTCGCGCGTGAGGAGGTCCTCAGCTACCCACGGGCCGGGCAGCACTCCACCCGCACCGTCGCCGTGGCTCCGGACGAGTCGCTGCTCGTGAGCGTCGGCTCCTCCTGCAACGCCTGCTGGGAAGACGACGAGCGCCGTGCCACGATCCTGTCCGCGCCGGCCGACGGCAGCTCATCCCGCGTTCTGATGCGCGGTTTGCGCAACGCCGTCGGCGTGGTCGTCGACCCGGAGACCGGCACCGCCTGGGCCACCAACAACGGACGCGACATGATGGGCGATGACCTGCCGCCCGAGACGCTCTACCGCGTCGTCGACGGAGCCGACGCAGGCTGGCCGCGCTGTCATGCCGGTGACATCCTCGACCCGGATCTGGGCGATGAGCCCGACCCAGTCAGCGGGGCCATCGGATGCGAGGGTGTGGCGCTGCCGGCGGCCACCTTCGGGGCGCACATGGCGCCGCTTGGCATCGCCTTCTGGCAGGACCACGCCGTCATCGCCTTCCACGGCTCCTGGAACCGCTCCACCAAGTCTGGCTACGAGGTTCGCTGGCTGCCCTGGGACGACGGGCCTACCGGGCCGTCGGAGGTCCTCGTCGGCGGCTTCCTGGACGAGACCAGCGGCGATGCCAGCGGCCGCCCGGCGGGTGTCATCGTCGGGGCGGATGGAGCCCTCTACGTCTCCGATGACAAGGGTGGCTTCATCTACCGCATCGACTCCTCCGGCTGAGGTCGGCCCCGCCGACGCGCCAACCGACCCGGCGGTCACCTGCCTGGGGTGTCGTTGCGTTGCCCTCGGGCAACGAGAACCACGGTCGGTGCTTCCTGCAAGCGTGCCTGCGGCTGTTCCCGGTGACGTACGCGGGCGTATGCTCCCGGTCGGGAGTCATGCCCAAGCCTTGAGGAGGGATCGGCATGTCGCTGCTCCAACGTGTCGAGGCAGCGAGGACAGCAACCGCGGCACAGCAGGTGCCCGGCAAGACCACGGGGCCTGCTGGCCCGTCGGGGACGAGCACGCCCCAGGGGGCCGGCTCGTCCTGGTTCGTCATCCCCGTCGAGGGCGGCGAGCCACCGCAGGCGGCGGCCCGGCTCTCACCCCGCGAGGAGGCCTTCCGCGAGATCAGGCTGCGCCTGGAGGCCGAGGTCGTGGGTGCCCTCGCCCCGCGCATCGACCTCTCCGACCCGGCCCGGGTACGCCTTGAGCTGTCCGGCATCGTCAGCGACTTCGTGGACGGCTTCGTCATCGATCAAGGGCTGAACATCTCCAGGCTGGAGCGGCAGCGCCTCGTGGACGGCGTGCTCCAGGAGGTGGCGGGCTTCGGGCCCATCGAGCCACTGCTGGCCGACCAGACCGTCACCGAGGTCATGGTCAATGGTCCCAAGCGCGTCTATGTCGAGCGCGCCGGACGAATCGAGAAGGTCGATATCACGTTCCGTGACGATGAGCACGTCCTCAACATCATCGACCGCATCCTCACCCCGCTCGGTCGGCACATCGACGAGACGAGCCCGCGGGTGGACGCCCGCCTGCCAGACGGCTCGCGCGTCAACGCCATCATCCGGCCGCTCTCGCTGGTGGGTCCAGTCATCACCGTGCGCAAGTTCGCCACGCGCTTCAGCGTGGAGGATCTCACCGGCTTCGGCACGGCCACCGAGGAGATGTTCGCCTTCCTGCGGGCCTGCGTGGAAGCTCGCCTCAACCTCTTCCTCTCGGGCGGCACGGGTTCCGGGAAGACCACCACCCTCAACGTCCTCTCCTCGTTCATCCCCGAGGACGAGCGCATCATCACCATCGAGGATGCCGCCGAGCTGCAGCTCAGCCAGGCCCACGTCATCTCGCTGGAGGCACGTCCCTCCAACCTCGAGGGCCGCGGTGAGATCACCATCCGCGACCTGCTGCGCAACGCCCTGCACATGCGGCCAGACCGCATCGTGGTGGGCGAGTGTCGCGCCGGCGAGGCGCTGGACATGATCCAGGCCATGACGACCGGCCAGGAAGGCTCGCTCTCCACCGGCCACGCCAACACGCCGCGCGA
>JBFYUV010000238.1:0-4570 GCA_041299865.1 Chloroflexota bacterium | reverse complement strand
CGGGGCCGAGCGGTCCGGCGGGCCGCCGTAAGACCGCTGGCCGGGCGGCCGGGAGGAAGCCGGACGAGGACGGAAGGATGGGCCACCGGAGGGTCGGCCTTGTCCGGCACGCTCGCCAGGGCGGGCGCCTGGGGGCCGCCCGACCGGGTCGCTGGGGACCGTCCCGTGGTCGGGACGGCGCCACTCGACGGGCGGCGGCGGACCGCCGGACCTGCGCTCCGGCCATCGATCGCGCGAGGGCATCCCTCGTTGCGGCCCTGAGCCGGGTGGCCGGTCAGCCTGGGGCCGGTCCTCCCAGGGCCGCTGGCCGGGTGGCCGGTCTCCATACGGCCGGCCGCCCGAGGGTCGGCCTCCGTAGGGCCTGGCGCCGTAGGGCCTGCTACCGGCCGGCCGCTCGGCGCCAGACCGATCGCGGTAGGATCCAGCGCCGCTGGGACGGTCGCCACTCGGTCGGTCGCCGTAGGGGCGGTCGCCGGGCGGCTTGCCCCCGTACGGCCTGCCGCCCGTCGGTCGACCGCCGGAGGGCCTGCCCCCCCGAGGCCGATCTCGGTTCGGCGGTCCGCCGGGCCCTCGATCGTCGTCAGCCATCAGCCTCCAGCCTTCCGCCAGCGTTGCCCATCGGGCGTGTCCTCGACCACGATACCGGCCGCCGCCAGCGCATCACGCAACTCGTCGCTGCGCCGCCAGTCGCGTGCCGTGCGCGCCACGACGCGCGAGACGAGCATGGCCGCCAGGTCCTCTGGGAGCTCCTGGCCGGCCTCCTCCAGGATGCCCAGGACCGTGTCCAGCCCCCGGATGGCGGCGACGGCACGTCGGGCATCCGCACTCGACAAGCTTCGCATCGCGACGCGAGTGTTGAGCTCGCGGACGAGGTCGAAGGTGGCGGCCAGGGCGTCCGAGATGTTGAGGTCGTCGGCGAGGGCGGCAGCGAAGGCCGACCGGGCCGAGTCCAGCACGTCCGCCAGCGAGGGGTCGTCGGAGCGCTCCTCACGGTAGCTCTCCAGGGCCGTGACGGCCGTGACCAGCCGGTCCACGGCAGCGGCGGCGTGGGCCAGCGAGGCCTCGCTGAACTCGAGCGGCGAGCGGTAATGGGTGGCCATGAGGGCGTAGCGCAGCGCCCGCGGGCTGATGCCGGAGGCGTAGACCTCGGCCGGCCGGGTGATGTTGCCGGTCCGCTTGGCCATCTTCTGGCCGCCCATGTGGAGGTGCGCGCAATGCAGCCAGGTATGCACGAAGGGCTGGCCGGTGGCTGCCTCCGACTGCGCGATCTCGTCCTCATGGTGGGGGAAGATCAGGTCGATGCCGCCCGTGTGGATGTCGAAGCTCCGGCCCAGGTAGCGCATGCTCATGGCCGAGCACTCGATGTGCCAGCCCGGGCGCCCCTCCCCCAGCGAGGTCTGCCAGCTCGGCTCGCCCGGCTTGGCGGCCTTCCAGAGGGCGAAGTCGCGCACGTCGTCCTTCTCGTACTCGTCGGCCTCGACCCGCTCGCCGGGACGCTGCTGACTGGGGTCGAGACGGGCCAGCCGGCCGTAGGCAGGCCAGGAGGCGATGCGAAAGAAGATGGAGCCGTCCTCGGCCCGATAGGCGTGGCCGGTATCCAGGAGCTGCTCCACGAGCGTGACCATGTCGTCGATGTGCTCGGTGGCCCGGGGCATGACGTCCGGCCTGGCGATGCCCAGCCTGGCCATGTCCTCGAGGAAGAGGTCCGTGTAGGTCGCCGTGAGCTCCCCGATGCTGATGCCGGCCTGGCCAGCAGCGCGGATGATCTTGTCGTCCACGTCGGTGATGTTCATGACCCACGTGACACGCAAACCGCGAAAGAGCAGCGCCCGCCGCACCAGGTCGGCGAAGACGAACGAGCGGAAGTTGCCCACGTGGGCAGGGGCATACACGGTCGGGCCGCAGCTGTACATGCGCACGTGGCCGGGCTCGAGCGGCTCGAAGGGTTCCAGGCGGCCACCCAGGGTGTTGCGGAAGCGCAGGCTCATCGTGGCACCAGGCTGACCAGGCAGGTGGCGCTGATGGCTCGGCCGGCACCCTCGTCGCCAGCCAGGTTGCCGGTCATCGCCTTGACCGAGACGCGTGCCGGGTCCACGCCAGTGAGGCTGGCGATGGTGGCCGCCATGGCGTCCAGGCGGCGGCCGCCCAGGCGCGGACGCGCACCGAGGATCGTGGCATCCACGCTTTCGACGACCAGATCGGAGCGGGTCAGTCGCGCCATCACCTCAGCCACGAGCACGCGACTGTCCACGCCCCGTGTGGCCGGTTCGCCGGAGGGGAAGAGGCGGCCCAGGTCGCCCTGACCGGCCGCCGCCAGCAGGCCGTCGCAGAGCGCGTGGAGGACGACGTCGCCGTCGGAGTGACCGTGCAGCTGCGGCGCGCCATCGATGAGCAAGCCCCCAAGGCGCAGCCCATCACGTGGACCGAAGGGGTGGCTATCGGTGCCCAGGGCCACCCTCGGGCTGGCACCCTGCCACGCCAGGCGCCGTGCCAGGGCAAGGTCCTCGGGCAGCGTGACCTTGATGTTGGTGGCCTCGCCCTCCACGACGTGGACCTCGAACCCGTGGCGCGCCAGCAGCTCGGCCTCGTCCGGGAGCTCGTCGGGGCCTGCCGCGTGGATCTCGGAGGCGGCCAGCAGCAGGTCGCGTCGCGCCGCCTGCGGCGTCTGGGCGCGCACGAGGCCGGACCGATCGGCAGCGCCACTGACGCGGCCGTCATGGACACGCTTGACGGCATCGACGATGGGCAGGGCCGGGATGACGGCGCCGTGGCGCTGGGCGCCCTCGACGACGCGCCGGATGAGCGCCGGGGAGACGAACGGCCGTGCCGCGTCGTGCACGAGCACGATGTCGGCCCCTGCGGCTCGCACGCCGGCGGCCACGGAATCCTGGCGGCGCCGGCCGCCGATGACGACGCGCGCCCCGATCCGGCGCAGCCAGTCGGTCTCGCGCAGCTCCGCCTCGCGGTCTGCTGAGGTCACGACGATCAGGTCGGCGATCTCCGGCGCGGCTGCCAGCGATTCCACCGACCAGCGCAGCACCGTGCGCCCGGCGATGAGCGCGGCCAGTTTGTCCGCGCCGCCCATGCGTCGGCTGCTGCCCGCCGCCACCACGACGGCGTCGGCCACTCGGTGCCCTGTCACCGCCCAAGTGTGCCCTGCGCCGGACATCCGTGCCGCACTCGTGCCACGGACCCTCGGCGGAACGGAGAGGTGCTGTCGTGGTCGACGCTGCCGCGGGCAGCCCGGCGCCGGGTCGGCCGCAGCTCCCGGGGCCCGCTACTGACTCAGGCCGCGCCGGCCATCTCCGCGAAGATCATGCGGCCTGCGACCGTCTGCAGGATGCGCGTGACGGTCACGTCGAGCTCGTCCTCGACGTGCCGGCCGCCACCTTCGACCACGACCATGGTGCCGTCATCGAGGAAGGCCACGCCCTGACCGGGTTCCTTGCCTTCCTGCACGACCTTCACGCGGAGGGCCTCACCGGGTAGGAACGAGGGCTTGAGGGCGTTGGCCAGCTGGTTCAGGTTCATGACCCTGACGCCCTGCAGCTGCGCGACACGGTTGAGGTTGTAGTCGGTGGTCAGGATGGCGGCGTCACGCTTCAGCGCCAGCGCGATGAGCTTGCCATCCACGGTCGAGACACCGGATTCGTCCTCGGCACTGACCTCGATGCCGGTGCGGTGGTCCTTCTGAAGCACCGCGAGCACATCAAGCCCTCGACGGCCGCGATTGCGACGGCCCGGGTGGGTGTCGTCGGCGATGTGCTGCAGCTCCCCGAGCACGAACCGCGGCACTACCAGCAGCCCGGCCAGGAAGCCGGCCGCCACCACGTCCACGATGCGACCGTCGATGATGGCGCTGGTGTCCAGGTAGGTGACAGCGACGGGAGGCCCGGCCGGGTCCGTGGCGGGAGCCGCTTGACGCCGCAGGCCGAGATTCTCCAGTGCGGCGCGCAGGTCATGCCGCTTGGCGACCGTCAGGCCCATCATGCCCAGCGCCAGGACGATGGAAACGCCGATGGGCAGCAGCAGGCCGGCCGGCGCAGGCAGGCTGGTGAGGGGCAGGCCCAGCAGGAACCCCATCAGGAGGCCCACGAGCAGGCCCGTGATGGCAGCGATGAACTCGTCCGTGGACATGTCCGTGACGGCCCGCAGCAGCCAGCGCGCCGGGATGATGGTGAGGTAGGGGGCGATGACGAAACCGATCACGCCCCAGGCGGCGATCCAGACCAGGAGCAGCAGGCGCCCCTCGAGCGAGGCATCGAGCAGCGTGGTGGACGTGGCGTCGAAGCCCACGAGCGCGATGGCCAGGATCACCCCCAGGGAGCCGCCGAACAGGCGGATGAACGTCAGCATGGCACCCGAACGCTACCAGAAGCCGGAGGCCGCCGACCCGTCACCCAGAGGTACCAGTGGCCTCGAGCGCCAGCTCGAGTGACTGCCGCAGCGTGGAAACGCGCCTCACCTCGAGGCCCAGGGCCATCGCCTGCCTCGCACCGAGACCGGCATCCTCGGGTACCAGGGCACGGCGGAAGCCGAGCCGGGCAGCCTCGCGCAGGCGGCGCTCCAG
>JBFYUV010000236.1:0-2755 GCA_041299865.1 Chloroflexota bacterium | reverse complement strand
CTGGAGGCGGCCGGGATGCTTCTCTCGGGCCAATCGCCGGACGGGCGACTCGTGGAGATCATCGAGCTGCGCGACCACCCCTGGTACGTGGCCAGCCAGTTCCATCCCGAGTTCAAGAGCCGGCCGGACCGGCCCCACCCGCTCTTCGCCGGCTTCATCGCGGCGGCCGTCGCGCACGGCGGGCAGACTGGTGAACCAGCTGTCAAGGCCAAGGCGCCTGGCGTCCAGGCATCCGTGCATGTGCACGCGGAGGGCGGGGCTGCCTGACATCACTGGACCTTGCGGCAGCCCCTGACGCCTCGGATGGTCCACCGTCGGGTGGCACGTCCTTTTCAAGGTGGCTTCCGGAAGCTACCTTGAGACCATGCGCGTGGTGGGTCTGAAGGTCCTGAAGAACCGGCTGAGCGAGTACGTGCGCATCGCGGCGTCTGGCGAGACCGTCCTCGTGACCGATCGCGAGCGTGTCGTGGCTGAGCTGGTGCCACCGCGAGAAGGTTGCGACGTCGTGGGCCATGGCGCCATGCTGGCGGAAGCGGTACGCCGGGGCTGGCTGACACCGGCTTCTGGTTCGCCAGGAGGCCCGGTGCCCACGCACCCGGTGACCACGCTGGATGGTCTCCTGGCGGAGATGGCTGGCGACCGCACCGATCGATGATCTCTGGCATGGCGCGGACCGTAGACCGAGCCACTTCGTCGGCGATCACGCCGGACCTTCCTCCGACTCGGCCTCGTACCCGAGTCGTACAATCGGGTCCCATCGAGGCACCGGCCTTCTCTTCTTCCGACCACCGAGGAGTCTTCCCGCCATGAAGCTGTTCCTGGACACCGCCGTCATCGACGAGATCCGCACCGTGCACAGCTGGGGCGTGCTGGACGGCGTGACCACCAATCCCACGCTCTTCGCCATGGCCGGCGGCGGCTCCTACGAACAGGTCCTCGAGGAGATCTGCGGCATCACCTCTGGTCCGGTCAGCGCGGAGGTCATCGCCGATGACCTGGAGGGCATCCTGCGCGAGGGCCGAGCCTTCACCCAGATCGCCCCCAACATCGTCATCAAGGTGCCCATGAGCGAGGTCGGCCTCTCCGCCATCTCGCGCTTCGCCGAGGAGGGCATCAAGACCAACTGCACGCTCATCTTCAGCGCCGCCCAGGGGCTCCTGGCCGCCAAGGCCGGCGCCTGGCTGCTGTCACCCTTCGTGGGCCGGCTCGATGACATCAACCAGGACGGCATGGAGATGATCCGCGAACTGGCGGCCATCATCGAGATCCACGGCTTCGAGTCGGAGGTGCTGGTGGCCTCTGTGCGCTCGCCGCGGCACGTCATCGATGGGGCGCTGGCGGGCGCTGGTGTGGCCACGTTGCCCTTCAAGGTCTTCAAGCAGATGGTGCACCACCCCTTGACGGACAAGGGCATCAGCCAGTTCAAGGCCGACTGGGCCAAGGCCACGGCGGAGGCCGCCAAGCGCTGAGGTCCTGCGCCGATCGCGTCGAGTCGCACCGTCCGGTCGGCGGGGCTCCGGGTGGGCCCCGGGGCGTTTCGCCCTGGCTCACCCCGGCGCTGCCCTGGGGCGCTCGTTCGCGTCGCCCTTCCCACGCCAGCGTCGCCTTTCCTACGCCAGGAGTCAGTATCCACCGACGGACGACGGCCAGCGTCTCCGTGGGCGTCCGAGATCGGCCACTCCGAACCTGCCATGTCGCGTTCGGCCGTCGAGGGCGCGACCGGCACGTCGTGGCCGCGGTTCCCCGGTCGATGCTGACGTGTCGCGTAGGAAGCGCCCATCGAGGTGCCAGGGGCTCACCGACGCGCAGCAGGCTCACCGAGGCGCCAGGGGCTCACCGAGGTCCGCTTAACGGCCCAGGCCTGTCAAGGCCCGCCGCTCACAGGGTCGCGCCCGGGGCTTGACCGCTCCCGGGCGCGTGCTACCATTCTCGTAGCCCTCCCACCCCCTGGACGCCGCCGCCTGTCCGGCATCCGTCCGGTCCACGGCGACCTCGGTCCGGGACGGCACCCACCCCGCAGCCATGAGATGCGCCGCGCACTGCGCCGCCTCGGCTGAGCAGACCCCCCTTGCCGCAAGGAGCGGATACCCCCAACGATGGACATCAAGGAACGCGAGTACCAGGACGCCGAAGACATGGCGCGCTACGCAGCCGACGTCGATGCGGCGGACGAGAGCGTGACCACGGACGACCAGAGCGAGCCGGGAGCGGCGCGGCACGTGGACAACGGCGGCCAGCGCTACGCAGCTGGCATATTGGACCTCGTCGAGGATGGCTACGGCTTCATGCGTCGTCGCGGCCTCATGCCCGGCCCGGACGACATCTACGTCAGCTCCAGCCACGTGCGCCGTTTCGGCCTGCGCGCCGGCGACCGCGTGGCCGGCATCCCTAGGCCGCCCAAGAAGGGTGAGAAGTACTGGGGTCTCGTGCGCGTCGACACGGTCAACGGCATGGACCCCCTCGATGCGCGCCGTCGGCCGCACTTCGACGAGCTGACCCCCATCCACCCCATCCAGCTCATCAACCTCGAGGCCGACCCCAAGAACCTCAGCCAGCGCCTCGTCAACCTCGTCAACCCCATCGGCAAAGGCCAGCGCGCGCTCATCGTGAGCCCGCCCAAGGCCGGCAAGACGATGCTCCTCAAGGCCATCGCCAACGGCATCAGCACCAACTACCCGGAGATCCTCCTCATGGTCGCGCTCATCGGCGAGCGACCGGAAGAGGTCACGGACATGCGCCGCTCCGTCAAGGGCGA
>JBFYUV010000234.1:0-3194 GCA_041299865.1 Chloroflexota bacterium | reverse complement strand
CCGGCACGAACGGCGTCCAGTTCTGCCGGTCGACGAACGGCGCGGCCGCGACGATGAACATGAGCACGACCGTCACCTTGACCAGCACGATAATGCCGTTGAAGCGGGCCGATTCCTTGATACCGAGCACCAGGATGGCGGTCACGACCAGCACGATGAAGACCGCCGGCAGGTTGACGATGGCCCCGGTGGCCTGCAGATGGGGCGTGGCGGCTTCGTTCCAGATGAACGGGGCGTGCGTCCAGACCGGCGATAAGTCGTGCCCGGTCACGTTCTTGATGAACGCGCACACGTAGCCCGACCAGCCCACGCTGACCGTGGCCGCGCCGACCAGGTACTCGAGGATCAGGTCCCAGCCGATGATCCACGCGACGAGCTCGCCCATGGTGGCGTAGGCGTAGGTGTAGGCACTGCCCGCGATGGGAATCATCGACGCCATCTCGGCGTAGCACAGGCCGGCGAAGACCGAGGCCACCGCCGCCACGGTGAACGAGAGCGCGACGGCCGGGCCGGCGTTTGCCGCGGCGGCGCGCCCGGTGAGCACGAAGATGCCGGTGCCGATGATGCCGCCGACGCCGAGCAGGATCAGGTCCCGGGCGCCCAAGGTGCGCTTGAGCCCGTAGCTGTACTCCGCGTCCGAGCGCAGCTTGTCGACGGATTTCGTGCTGAAGAGTGGACTAGCCATGTGGGCGGGAGAGGGCACGGAGGGGGAGGAGGGCACAGAGAAGGCAACTGGTGGGAGTGGGGGGGCGACTCACGTCGTTCTCTCCTTCCGCGCCGAGTGGAGCAGGGCGAAGGCGCTGTAGGTGGCCACGCCGATGACCAGCCACAGCAGGTAGTGGACCGGCAGCTCGCGGATGACGTAGGCAGCCAGGAGCACCCCAGGCACCCCGCCGATGGCCAGGCCCAGGGCCGCGCGCGACGCATAGCTCCCGCGTCCGATGAAGCGGATGCCGCTCGTCGGCATGATGAAGGCGCACGAGCCCATCATGACCGGAAAGATCGCCTTGAGGTTCATCCCGAGGAAGCCGAAGAGGATGAGGCTCGGCGCGTAGGCCCCGATGCCCAGGTTCATGAGGGCGCCGAACGCGAAGTTGCCCAGAAGCCCGACGGCCAACCGCCAGCCATCGAGCCCCAGGGTGTCGCCCCCGGCGGGCAGCCAGTGCACTGCCTTGGCCAGCATCAGGCCGGCCGCGCCCAGCAGGGCGAAGCCCATGCCGATCTGGATCTTGCGCTTGGGCCACGCCGAAACCACCCCGGCGCCCAGCCACGACCCCAGGATGGACGCCGCAATCAGCAGGAGGAGCGACGCCATCTCCACCTCGATGATGGTGATGTAGATGACTGCCTGGGCCACGGTGGGCCACATGTGCCCCACCAGGAGGGTGCCCGGAATCAGACGGTCCGGAACCAGGCGAAACAGCTTGTAGATCGAGGTGGTGGTCGCGTACGAGCCGATGCCCAGGGTGTCGAAGAAGTTGGTGACGAAGCCGATCCCGGTCTGGGCCAGGGACGGAATGCCCGGCCGGGCCGAGGGGTGAGCCTGGTCGTCCCCGCTCCCACCGGCCTCGACCGGACGGCCTCGCTTGCGGGCGATGTCGCGCACCCAAAGGGTGGTGAACACGGCGCCGAACCCGGCGAGCGCCGTGAGCAACAGGGTCCGGAGGCCGAACATCGGCGCATGCTACACCGAGGTGGACCGGCGATGGGAACCCTCGTTGGGTGGGACGAGCCCTCAATGTTTGCGTCCGCCAGCCGATGAGTCCCTTGACAGGCTGGGTTTCGGCCGGCAGCCGATCCCTGCGGGGCTGGCGAACTACATGACGGGAATAGTGACATGACGGAATCGCAACCGGCACGTCGCGCTGCCGTGCTCATCGTCGATGACGATGACACCTTTCTTAAGTGGTGCGTCAGGATGATTCAGGTGTGGGAGCACGAGGCCGTGCCGGTGACCACGGTCGAGGACGCCTTGCGTCTGGTGCGGGAGCGCGATTTCGACGTCATCCTGAGCGATATCAACCTGCCGGGCGCCAGCGGCATCGAGTTCCTGCGCGCGGTCAGGGTGCACGACAGGGACGTGCCGGTCATCCTCATGACCGGCGGTCCTGAAATCGAAACGGCCCGGCTCGCGGTCGAGTGCGGCGCCCAGAGCTACCTCATCAAGCCGCTCTCCCTGGCCGAGCTCAAGGAGGCGATCGAACGCAACATCCACGCCCATCACGAGTTGCGCCGCCAGCGCAAGATTCTGGCGGTCAGCGAGCAGCAGGCGCACGAGACGGAGGTCCTGGGCGAGAGGTTCCAGGAAGCGTTGGACGGCATGTGGATGGCCTTCCAGCCCATCGTTTCCTGGTCGACCAAGTCGGTGGTGGCCTACGAGGCGTTGCTGCGAACCAGCTATCCCGTGCTGAACATCCCCACCGAGATTCTGGCCGTGGCCGAGAAGCTGGGCGAGGTTCACACCCTCGGTCACCGGACGCGCGGCCTCATCGCGGAAGTGATGGCTGAGCACCCCGAGCTACCGGGCGTGTTCGTCAACCTGCACGTGCTCGACCTGCTCGACGAGCAGCTCTACTCCACGGCGAGCTCACTCTACCCATTCGCGTCGCACATCCACTTCGAGATCACCGAGCGCATGGCTATCGAGAAAATCGCCGACACCCACGACCGCATCGAGCGGCTGCGCAAGCTCGGCTACAGGATCGCGGTGGACGATCTGGGCGAGGGGTACTCGGGCCTGAACAGCTTCGCGTCGCTGGAGCCCGACGCGGTCAAGCTCGACATGTCGCTCATCCGGGGCATCGAGAAGACGCCGACCAAACGGCACATGGTCCGCGCCCTGGCGTCGCTATGTCGAGAGCTCGGCACGCCGCTGGTGGCCGAGGGCGTGGAAACCCAAGCCGAGCTCGATACCCTGTTGGAGCTTGGCGCCGACTGGCTGCAGGGTTACCTCTTCGCCCGTCCGGGCTACCCACTTCCCGTACCGAGAATGTTGGGGTAGCGCGCGGCGCGCGTCCCAGGGATGCCATCAATCGCGTAGGCGGAGGCGGGTGGCGCCCGCCGTAGCCAGAGCGCGGGAGGGTTTGGGAACCCTCCCAGGGTTCCCATGGACGCGTAGGCGGAGGCGGGTGGCGCCCGCCGTAGCCAGAGCGCGGGAGGGTTTGGGAACCCTCCCAGGGTTCCCATTACGATGA
>JBFYUV010000233.1:0-7184 GCA_041299865.1 Chloroflexota bacterium | reverse complement strand
GGGCGACTCTCGCCCGGCGTCCAGTCTTTGGCCGTCCAGTCGATGGCGTGGTCAGGCGGCACGTCCGTCATGCCCTCCCACCAGACGTCGCCATCATCCGTGAGCGCCACGTTCGTGTAGATGGCGTTCCCGTGGAGCGTGCGCATGGCGTTCAGGTTGGTCTTGTCGCTCGTGCCCGGCGCAACACCGAAGAAGCCGGCCTCCGGGTTGATGGCGTAGAGGCGGCCGTCGTCGCCGAAGCGCATCCAGCAGATGTCGTCGCCGATGGTCTCGACCTTCCAGCCCGGCAGCGTCGGCACGAGCATGGCCAGGTTCGTCTTGCCACAGGCGGACGGGAAGGCGCCACCCAGGTACTTCACGCGGCCGTCGGGTGCGGTGACCTTGATGATGAGCATGTGCTCGGCCAGCCAGCCCTCATCGCGCGCGATAGCGGACGCGATGCGCAGCGCGTAGCACTTCTTGCCCAGCAGCGCGTTGCCTCCGTACCCGGACCCGTATGACCAGATCTCGCGGTCCTCGGGGAAGTGCACGATGTACTTGCGCTCCGGATCGCACGGCCAGGGCACGTCCGTGGCACCGTCCAGGAGCGGCGCACCGACCGAGTGGAGGCAGGGCACGTAGTCGCCCGCCTCCCGGATGGCCTCCAGGGCCGCCGTGCCCATGCGGGTCATGATCCGCATGTTGGCCACGACATAGGGGGAATCCGTGATCTCCACGCCGAGGCGGCTGATGGCCGATCCGATGGGGCCCATCGAGAAGGGGATGACGTACATGGTGCGGCCGCGCATGGAGCCGCGGAACAGCTCGGTGAGCGTGGCGCGCATGTCGTCGGGATCGTGCCAGTTGTTAGTGGGGCCGGCGTCCAGGGGGTCGCGGGAACAGATGAAGGTGCGGTCCTCGACTCGCGCGACGTCACTCGGGTCGGAGCGTGCCAGGAAGCTGTTGGGGCGCGACTCCGGGTCGAGCGGCGTGAAGGTGCCCGCCTCGACGAGACTACGACACAGAGCCTCGTACTCGGCATCGGAGCCGTCGCACCAGTGGACGCCCTCCGGCTCAGTCAGCGCCGCGATCTCGGTGACCCATCGGCGCAGGTCCGCCTCCGTGCGCCCTGTCCCCCCAGACCCCGTCCGCGCGGGGCTCGTGCTTGACCCGACCATGCTCATCGCCGCCTCCTGATGGATGCCCATCCGCACCTCGCCTGCGGGTCAGGGTTGGTGGACCATAGTAGGGCCCTTCTCTGAGCGGCGCGGGCCAACCGTCCCGTCATCTGGGTGCCGTTCCGCACCCAACCATGCCTGCCCTCACGTTGGTCGTCGCACGCGCAGTGATCCCGTGCGTGGCGCCGCCAAGGCAGCCCTGGGGTGGAGGGCGGATCGCCGTGATCGGCCCGAGTGCGATGCGCGCGTCCCCATACCTGTCAATTGGCGCATCCCATGTAGGTCAACTGGCACTTGCGGAGCAGCCCATGACATGGGCCACGCAGGAGCGCATACTCCGCGTTCTCGCACGGCGATCGACGCCGGCAGGGCGGAAAGGAACGGCACCCCTCATGACCAAGGTGATCATCCAGCACCACGTGGCCGACTACGACCGCTGGTACCCCGTGTTCACGGAGCACGAAGCTCTCCGCCGGCAGCACGGAGCGACCGGCCACTCGATCTATCGCGTCGTGACCGACCCGAACACGGTCGTCATCGTGAACGACTTCGCGGCCGCCGACGGCGTCCAGGCGTTCCTGGAGGATCCGTCTCTACCGGCAGCCATGGAGCGCGGCGGCGTCGATGGTCCTCCGCAGATGTGGATCGTGGAGGAAGCTGATTCGAAGCGCTACTAGCCTGCGACCAGCTCGCGGGAGTCGCCTGGGCGCCGAGGCCTACGCCAAGGGCTAGGACCCCGCGTCGAAGCTCGGAGATCGGGGTGGCTGCGACGGTGGCACGGCCACGATGATTCTCGGGCTTCCCAACGGGCCGCATGCCGTGCACACTTGGCGCCTTGCCCGGAGAGGGCCTGGGAGCGGGGGGCTTCCAGCAACACGGCGACCGGCGTGGTCGCCTCGACGGTCGCGGACGACCAGAGGCACGGCCACGCGGTGAGTGGCACGCATGCGGCGAGAGGCATGGCTGACATGCGGCGAGAAGGAGGCTGTGGTTGCTACCCCCTGACTACCTGACCCAGCGCGCCATCGCTGCACCGGAGCGTTCGCGGAACGAACGGCATCTCGGGCACCTGCGCGGCCTGCGTGAGCGCCTGGCCGGGAGCGTCGTCTCCAAGGCGGACGCCGGCTGGGGTCGCGCTCGACTGGCGTGGAACCTCGCGGCCGATCAGCGACCCCCGCTCGTCGCCTACCCTGAGACGATCGACGATGTCGTCGAGCTCGTGTCCTTCGCGCGTGCGCGCGGCCTGCGGCTGGTGCCCCAGGGCACGGGCCACGGTGCCGTGCCGCTCGGCGCCATCGAGGATGGCATGCTCGTGACCACGTCCCGCCTGCGCGAGCTGACGATCGACCCGGACCGCCGTCGGGCACGCGTCGGGGCCGGCGTGAAGTGGGGTGACGTCCAGGAGGCCGCAGCCAGGCATGGGCTGGCCGGGCTTGCGGGCTCCTCGCCTGACGTCGGCGTGGTGGGCTACAGCCTGGGTGGCGGACTCGGCTGGATGGCGCGCCGCTACGGCCTGGCCTGCAATAGCGTCCTCGCCTTCGACGTGGTGACCGCCGACGGCCGCCCGCTGCGGGTCGATCACGAGCACGAGCCAGACCTGTTCTGGGCCCTCCGCGGCGGCGGGGGCAGCTTCGTCATCGTGACGGCGATCGAGTTCGCCCTGCACCCCGTGCGCGAGCTCTACGCTGGCGCGCTGTTCTGGCCGCAGGAGCGTGCCGCTGAGATCCTCCCCGCCTGGCGGGCATGGGCGGCCGGCGTTCCCGATGCCGTCACGTCGGTCGGCCGCCTCCTGAACGTCCCCCTGACCTCAGAGATGCCTGAACGGCTGCGGGGCAACTCGTTCGTGCTCGTCGAGGCCGCCTGCCTCGCCACGCAGGATGAGGGCGTCGAGCTGCTGCGCGCGCTGCGGGATCACGAGCCGGAGATCGACACCTTCGCGATGCTGCCGCCCACAGGGTTGGGAGACCTGCACATGGACCCGGTCGGCCCGGTGCCGGCCTTCATCGACGGCTGGCTCCTGGCTGACCTGCCGCCTGCCGCCATCGACACCTTCGTCGCGGCCGCCGGCCCCGGCTCGAGGTCGCCGCTGCTCTCGGTCGAGCTGCGACACCTGGGGGCAGGGCTTGCGGAGGCAGCGCCCGAACACGGCGCCATGGCATCACTGGACGCAGGCTTCGCGACGGCCACGTACAGCGTGGTACCGGACACGGACTCGGCGATGGCCGTGGGGCGTCACGCCGCCATGCTGCGGGCGTCGCTGGCGCCGTGGGAGGCGGAACGCAACTACCCCAACTTCGCCGAGCGTTCCTTCGACCTGGCCGACCTCTTCTCGCCGGAGGCGTGCGAGCGGCTCCGCCGCGTCAAGGCGCAGTACGACCCCGGCGACCTCATCCTGGCGAGCCATCCGGTCCCGGTGGCGTAGCCCTCAACGTCCGCGCCACTCCCTCACGCGGCTGCCTCCACGGTCGCACGGATAGGTTCGGCCAGTGCCGCCACGATCAGCAGCACACCGGCGACCCGGCCGATGGCGAGGTGGTGGCGCGTCAGCCACGTTGTCAATCCACGTGCTCTCGTCGCGCCCAGGAGCGGCGCTGCTGACTAGGATGTCCAGGACAGCGGGCATGCCGCACGCCCCAGCGTGCGCATCCCCCGGCATTCGACGAGGAGCAAGCATGGGCGAGGTGCGCTGGAACCATCTGGGTCGTCGGGCGCGGGCCTTCCGCGTCGCGCACGCGGCCTTTTCGATCGTCCAGCTGGCGGCCCTTGCCTACGTCTGGTTCTGCGCCGTCACGCGCCGCCGCGACCGGGCCCTGACGATGAGCGCGGCCGCGCTGCTCATCGAGGGTGCCGCCCTGGTCGTCGGGCGCGGGGATTGCCCCTTCGGCCCGATGCAGGCGAAGCTGGGCGACCCTGTCCCCCTGTTCGAGCTGGTCCTTCCCAAGCGCGCCGCCAAGGCCGCCATCCCGGCCCTCTTCGTCGTGGCCGCCGGCGGGCTGGTTGGCGTGCTGCTGCGGCCCCCTGTGGACAGGCGCCCGTAGCGAGCATCGGTCGTGATGTCCCTCGCCTACCCCGGGTCGAGGGCACCCGGCATCGGGGTGCGGTCGTGGTGGCGCGTGGCCGCGTGCGGATCGTCACCGTGGTGGCGGCACGGGTCGACGTGGATCAGGGCGGTGTCCAGCCGTCGCACCCCGTGCAGGAGAGCGTGGCGGACCTCTTCGGCGATGGCGTGGCCTTGGGCCACCGTCTGATCGCAGTCGACGGTGATCGACAAGGACGCCTCGAGCGCGTGGCCGACCCAGCGGAGGCGCACGGGGCCGAGCGCCTCGACGCCGGGCACGGCCCGCGCGACATCCTCGACCTGGTCCACGAGCTCGGGCTCCACGGCGTCCATGAGACGCCCCAGCATCTGCGACGTCGCCTGCTTGAGGACCACGAGGATGACCGCGGTGATGAGCAGGCCCACCAGGGGGTCAGCAAGCGGATAGCCGGCAGCCACGCCGAGCGCACCGGCCACGACGGCCAGCGAGGTCAGGCCGTCAGTGCGGGCGTGGTAGCCATCCGCCACGAGGGCCGCCGAGCCGATATCGCGTCCGACGCGGATGCGGTACAGGGCCACGAGCTCGTTGCCTGCGAAGCCGATGATGCCCGCCACGATGACCGCCGGGATGTTCGTGATTGCCTGAGGCGAGAGAAGTCGGTTGATGGACTCCCAGCCGGCGAGGATGGCTGAGGCCAGGATCATGAGCAGCACGAAGAGGCCCGCCAGGTCCTCCGCGCGGCGGTAGCCGAACGTGTAGCGGCGAGTCGCAGCGCGGGAGCCGATGGCGAAGGCGACCCAGAGGGGGATGGAGGTCAGGGCATCGCTGAAGTTGTGGACGGTGTCCGCGAGCAGCGCCACCGAGCTCGACATGAACACGACGACGAGCTGCAGCGCCGCGGTGAGGCCGAGGGCCACGAGCGAGAGCTTGAGGGCGCGGATGCCACGGGCGTCGCTCGTGAGTGCCTCGTCAAGAGAGTCGCCCGGATCGTGACTGTGCCCCACGACGCTGCCCACGAGGCGCGCCAGACGACCCCGGGGCACATGGGAGTGCTCGCGGGCGTGCTCGTGGTCGCCCTCACCGTCGTGATCGTGGTCGTCGCGTGGGTGGATCGTCATCGGCCCATTCAGCGTATCGCTGTCGACAAGCCTGGCGTGCGGCGTTCGGACCGTGACGTCCCGCCTGAAGTCGGCGACCGTGTAGCCTGAACAGCCATCGGAGGCCGGCCCTGCCGTGGCCACCGGCCGTGACCCCATACCCACCTGCAGACAGCCAAGGAACCACAGCGTGCCCAACATCCTCCAGAGTCTCCCCGTCGGTGAGCGGGTCGGCATCGCGTTCTCCGGGGGGCTCGACACGAGCGCTGCCCTGCACTGGATGCGCGAGCGCGGCTCGATCCCGTACGCCTACACGGCCCACCTGGGTCAGCCCGACGAGGACGACTACGAGTCCATCCCGCGCAAGGCGCTCACCTACGGCGCTGAGAAGGCCCGCCTGATCGAGTGCCGCCCACAGCTGGTCGCCGAGGGCATCGCCGCCCTGCAGACCGGCGCCTTCCACATCTGGACGGCCGGCCAGCTCTACTTCAATACCACGCCGCTGGGGCGCGCCGTCACCGGGACCATGCTCGTGGCGGCGATGCGGGAGGACGGCGTCCACATCTGGGGAGACGGCAGCACCTACAAGGGCAACGACATCGAGCGCTTCTACCGCTACGGGCTGCTCGTCAACCCCGAGCTCCAGATCTACAAGCCCTGGCTCGACCAGCAGTTCATCGACCAGCTGGGCGGTCGTGCGGAGATGTCCGCCTACCTCGAGGGCGCCGGGCTGGAGTACCGCATGAGCGCCGACAAGGCGTACTCCACGGACTCCAACATCCTCGGCGCCACGCACGAAGCCAAGGACCTCGAGTTCCTGGACCGGGGGGTGTCGATCGTGCACCCCATCATGGGCGTCGCCTCGTGGCGCTCGGAGGTGGACATCGCTCCGGAGACCGTGGGCGTCCGCTTCGAAGACGGCGAGCCCGTGGCGTTGGACGGCCGCTCCTTCGACACGCCGCTCGAGCTGTTCACGGAGGCCAACGCCGTGGGAGGTCGCCACGGATTGGGCGTCTCCGACCAGATCGAGAACCGCATCATCGAGGCCAAGAGCCGAGGCATCTACGAGGCGCCGGGCATGGCCCTGCTCCACATCGCCTACGAGCGCCTGGTGACGGGCATCCACAACGAGGACACCATCGACCAGTACCGGAGCAACGGGCGTCGCCTGGGCCGGCTCCTGTACCAGGGTCGCTGGTTCGACCCGCAGGCGCTGATGCTTCGCGAGACCGCGCAGCGCTGGGTCGCGCGGGCCATCACCGGCGAGGTGTCCATCGAACTGCGGCGCGGCAATGACTACTCCATCCTGGACACCACGAGCCCCAACCTGACCTACCACCCGGAGCGGCTCACGATGGAGAAGGGCGATGAGGTGTTCTTCACCCCCTTGGACCGCATCGGGCAGCTCACGATGCGGAACCTGGACATCGCGGACACACGCGAGAAGATCCGCGTCTACCACCAGGTCGGGCTGATGGGCACCGGTCGGCACGACGGCCTGCCGCTGCTCCCGGCCGCCACGCCGGAGCCCGAGCTCGAGCCCGAGCCCGAGCCCGAGCCCGAGCCCGAGCCCGGGGAGTAGGCGGCGGCTCGCTGACGTCATCCCATCCAATCGATGCGGCACCGTCCGGAAGGGTCGCGCGGTGGGCATCGTGGTGCGAAGGAGGAACCCGACAGGGTGGACGCGGAGCAGGACGGCATTGGGGTCCGCCGGCGCATCCTGACCGATGGCCTGGCGATCATCCTGTCGCTGTTCGCATTCGGCATGGTGTTCGGGCTGGCGGCGCGGCAGGCCGGCTTCTCCTTGCTCGAGGCATTGGCGATGAGCCTCATCGCGTACTCGGGTGCCGCCCAGTTCGCCGCCGTCGGGCTGGTCGCAGCGGGCGTGCCGT
>JBFYUV010000230.1:0-5034 GCA_041299865.1 Chloroflexota bacterium | reverse complement strand
GCCCTTCCACGAGGATGCCCTTGTGCGACAGCTCCGCGCTCACGGTGGACATGACGAACTGGCAGCGATCGGCGACCTCGTCGATCGTGTCACCCGTGACGATGATGCCGTGGTTGCCCATGAGTGTGACGCGCGGTGCGGGCTTGCCGGTGCGTGCCTCGAAGGCCGCCCGCAGGTCGCGGATGGTGCGCGCCAGCGGCAGCCCTGGGTCCGTGTAGGGCACCCACAGCGCCTCGTCGCCGAAGATGCGCGACGCGATGGACTCGCCATCCCGGTTGCAGGTCACGCTGTTGGGCACGATGGGGTGCGTGTGGAGCACGAAGCGCTCCGGCAGGAGCGAGTGGAAGAGCAGCTCCACGGATGGGCGGCGGCCCTTGGCCTCAGCCAGTCGGGCCTTCGCGGCCATGCGCATGACCGGGTCGGGCTGACCCTCGAGGCGGGCTTCCGCCTCCACACCGGCGCGACCATGGAGCAGGTCCATCAGCGGCGCCATCTCCAGCGGCACGAGGTCGTCCGCCTCCAGCGTGGCCAGGGGCACGCCGCTGGGCTTGATGTAGACGACGCCATCGGCCTTCACGGAGGAGTTGCCGCCACCGCCGCGCGAGTACTCCGTGTCTTGCCCGAAGCGCTGCGACATCCTGACGGCGTGGACGATGACCTCGTCGGAGAGGTCGAGCAGGTGCCGGGGCTCCCGGCCGGGTTCGGTCATCGGGATGCCTCCGAGATGGCCTCGACGAGGACGTGCTCGCCAAGCTCAGCGAAGTACCGGATGCGGGACTCGCCATCCGGGAAGCCGGGGTTCAGGGCGCCCAGGCGGTCGACGTAGCCCGGCTTGCCCGCCGCGCGCAGGTGCTGGTGGGCGGCCACGATGCAGGTGCCTTCCCAGCAGATGTCGAGCACCTCCGGGGAGAGGGGCACGCCGCCAAGGCAGGTTGGGCCGACCGGGATGCGCTCCTGGGTGTTGTGCTCCGTGCCGACCATGGCGAAGATCCCGGCGTCGCGCCAGGCGCGGATGTAGCGGTCCACCACCTGCGGCGTATTGCGGATGGGGATGAGCTCAGCGCCGTGGATGCCGTAGCCGAGGATGCGCTCGATGAGATCCTCCACCGGGTCCTCGAAGCCGCAGATGGGGATGACCCCGTCAGCCAGCGTGGGATAGACCGGGATGGCGTCCAGGCCGAGCACGAAGGCGAGGCCCTCCGTGAAGGGGATGGCCGTCTCCTCCACGAAGGCCGGGCAACCGGCCTTCATGAGGCGGGAGCGCAGCTCGCCCTGGGTCGCGACGGCGTCGTCTGGGGCGGCCTGAGGCGGCTTGCCGTAGACCTTCTCGAGGAGCGCAGTGCGGCGCTCGACCGGGACTTGCGCGAAGAGGCCCAGCTGGAAGCCGAGGGCCACGTGGCGCTCCTGCAGCACGACCCACGCCTCCGGGACCTGGGCGCGGGCGGCGACGTCGGCCAGGATCGATTCGTAGCCGACCTCGAGCGGCAGGCCGGCTGCGCTGAAGATGCCACCGATGAGGTCCACCATCTGGCGCGTGCGGGCCTCGTTGGAGGTCTTGGCGATGTCCATGAACTGGCGGGTCTCGGCGCTGGGGTTGGTGGGCGCCGGGATGCCCTTGCCGCAGATGTAGGCGCGACCGGGGTTGGCCGGGTCGTTGATCTTGACGCCGCGACGCTGCTCCTCCTCCAGGACGGAGATGAACTCCAGGCCGAAGAGGGCGGCCACGCCGTGGGCTCGGGCGGCGGCGGCGAAGCGGTCGTAGACACCGAAGTCGTGGAAGTTGGAGGAGCCGATGACGCGAGCGCCCTCGCGGGCCGCGGTGGCGACGGCGTCCTCCACCGTGTCGAAGGCTGAGAAGTTGGGTGGCAGGTGGACATGGGTGTTGAAGGCGGGCCGCTCCTCCACCGGGAGGCGACCGTTCCGGGTCGGGTTGATCACATTGGCGAGTCTAGCCATCTGGGGCGCCTCGGGGCCGTCGCGGAGGTCAGGTCTGAGCGGTCCGTTCGGCAGGTCGTGAGCCCGACCCCTACCCCTACCCGGTGTTCTGCAGCCCTGCGGCGACGCCGCTGACGGTCAGCTGCACGAGGCGCTGGAGGCGCGGGCGGCCGGGATCGCCCGGAGCCATGGCGCGCAGCCGGCCCAGGAGCATGACCTGGATCTCCGACAGGGAGTCGACGTAGGGGTTGCGCAGCTGGATGGAGCGCTGCAGCGAGGGAGCCGCATCCAGCAGGTTCGCGCGGCCGGTGATGCGCAGGACGGCGGCCACGGAGCGCTCGTACTCGGCGCGGATGTCCGCCCAGATGCGCTCCCCGTCGGGTGTGGCAGCCAGGCTGGCGTAGAGGCCGGCCACGGCCATGTCGACCTTGGCCAGCGCCATCTCCATGACGTCGATGACGCCGGTGAAGAAGGGCGTCTCGCGATAGAGTGCCTGGAGCTGCCCGGTGGCGCCCGGGCCGTGGTCGCGCTCGTAGCCCTCCACGGTCGTGCCCAGGCCGTACCAGGCCGGCAGGAAGGCGCGTGCCTGCGCCCACGAGAACACCCAGGGGATGGCCCGCAGCTTGGGCAACGAGACGCCACCACCCCCGCGCGCGGCCGGTCGCGAGCCCAGTGTCAGCTCCGAGAGCTCGGCGATGGGTGTGGCGGCCACGTAGAAGGCCTCGAAGGCGGGATCCTCCCAGACGAGGCCGCGGTAGGCCCTGGCCGACCGCTCGGCCAGCTCGGCGATGATGGCGTTGGCGCTCGTTCGAGCCGTCTGGACCATCCGCTCGTGGCCGCTGGAGGAGGCCATCAGCACAGCGCTCGTGAGCTGCTCGAGGTGCCGCAGCGCGATGTCGCGGTTGGCGTAGCGATCGGCCACGACCTCACCCTGCTCGGTGATCTTGATGTGCCCGCCCAGCGAGTGCGGCGCGCTGGCCAGGATGGCGCGGTTCATCGGCCCACCGCCGCGACCGATGGCTCCGCCTCGCCCGTGGAAGAGCGTCAGGCGCACCCCGTGACGCTCGGCGACGCTGGCCAGCTGCGACTCGGCGCCGTGGAGCAGCCAGGCGGCCGCCAGCGCCCCCGACTCCTTGGTGGAGTCCGAGTAACCCAGCATGACCTCCTGGTGATCGCCCCGCTCGCGGACGTGCCGGCGATAGGTGGGGTCGGCCAGCAGGTCATCCAGCAGGCGATCAGCGCCCTCCAGCGCGTCGGCCGACTCGAGGAGGGGGACCACGTCCAGGGTGGCCTGTTCCAGGCCGGCCCGCTCGGCCAGGGCCAGCACGTCGAAGACGTCCTGCGGGCAGCGCGTGAAGCTGATGACGTAGCGCTGGCAGGCCTCCGGACCGAAGCGCGCCTGGACCTCGGCGATGGCCCGGAAGGTCTCGAGCACCTCGGCGGCCGTCACGCTGTCGGTCACCTGCGTGGTCTCCGGGTCGGCGCCCTGGTTGAGCGCGGCCAGCGTCGCGGCGTGAACCTCGCTGTGCTGACGTACCTCGAGTGAGAGGGCGTGGAAGCCGAAGGTCTCCACCTGCCAGCGCAGGCCCTGGACCTCCCCGTAGGCGACACGCTCCATGTGGTCAGCCGCGAGCGACGACTGGAGCTCATCGACCTCCTCGAGCAGCTCCGCGGGTGAGCCATAGCTCGCCCCCGGCCCGCGCCCATCCACCAGGTGATGGCGGGTCTGCCGAAGGCGTTCGGCCATGGCGCCCAGGCGGCGCCGGTAGGGCTCGTTGGGGAAGTGCCGGGTCAGCTCCTCGTAGACGGCGCCGAGATCGCGACGGTCCTGCTCGAGCCGGGCCGCCAGGCGTGGCTCGAGCAGGCTGTCGAGGTGGCTGGGGGCCACGGTGTGCATGAGACGCGTGGTCACCGCCTCCAAGCCGCGCAGGGCATGGTCGGCGCCGATGGCCGCCGCCCGCCGGGTGGTGTCAGCCGTCACGCGCGGGTGTCCGTCGCGGTCGGAGCCTACCCAGGAGCCCCAGCGCAGGAAGGCATGCGCCGCCGGCGGGCGAGTCCCCGTCCGCCCGCTGTCCGTGGCGGAGGCCCCGCGGATGGCACTGGCGTGCTCCTCTGCGATCCACGGGGCACGATCGAGCGCGCGGTCAAGCGCCCGATAGAGGCGCGGCGTGACCACGAAGAGCGACTCGTCGAAGAAGAGGAGGGCGTTGCGCACCTCGTCCAGGGGCGAGGGACGTTCTATCCGCAGGGCCGCCGTGCGCCACAGCAGCGAGATCTCCTCGCGCAGGCGACGCCGGATCTCAGCGTCCTCGTCGGGCGTGATGCGCTGGTCGTCGAGTCGGTCGAGGAGTCCGAACACGCGTCGCAGAGCCACGAGCATCGTGCGGCGCCGGGCCTCCGTCGGATGTGCGGTGAGGACGAGCCCGATCGAGAGCTCCGCGATGAGGGCCTGGTTGCGCCGAGGGCTGTCCTCGCGAAGCAGTCGGCGCACGGCCTCGGCGATGGAGCCTTCCGGGCCCCCTGCGCTGGCCGTCCGGGCGCGCTTGCGCACGCGCCGCACCCGCTGCTTCTCCTCGGCCAGGTTGGTCAGGTGGAAGTAGAGGCTGAAGGCCTTGATGAGGTCCTCGACCTGGTCATCCGAGAGTCCCTCGAGGAGGGTTCGCAAGCCGCGCTGGTGGGTCAGGCTGCCGGTGGCGCGGATGTCCATCGTCAGCCTCCGCACTCGCTCGACGAGGTGCAGGAGATCCTCGCCGGCCTGCTCCGCGATGACCTGGCCCAGCAGCGAGCCGAGCAGCTTGACCTCACGCGAGAGCGGATCGCGCGCCCGCGATGTGCCGATGCCGGCCGGCTCGGCGCGGACAGCGGGGTTGGAGGCGTCGCCGCGACGGTCGATCAGGGGATGTCCGCCATTTCCCGGGAGCCCATGATCTCGCCGCCGTCGACGCCGATGACGTTGCCGGTCATCCAGTGGGTGAGCGGGCTGGCCAGGGCCACGAGCGCATCGGCCACGTCCTCCGGCCGGCCCATGCGTCCATGCGGGTTGCGTGCCAGCGATGCCTGCACGAGCTGCTCCCAGCCCGGGATGCGGCGCAGGGCCGG
>JBFYUV010000229.1:0-8777 GCA_041299865.1 Chloroflexota bacterium | reverse complement strand
GCGGCCTCGGTCGGGGTCGAGCCAAGGCCCAGCCGCGCACCGAGGATGGCGGCCACGGGTGGCTCGAGTCCGGCGTTCCGCAAGAGCGGCCACCCCGCCTCCGCGAAGACATCGGCTGGGCTGCCGTCCATGACCACGCGCCCCTGCGCGAGCAGCACGACGCGCTCGAACGACTCGGCCACGAAGCGGGGCTCATGGCTGATGACGATGACCGTGCGGCCCTCCGCGACGAGCTGAGCCACGATGCGCTGCACGCGCTCCACGCCTGCGACCCCGAGACCCACCGTGGGCTCGTCGAGCACCAGCACGGGCGTCTCCATGGCCAGCAGCGAGGCGATGGCCAGCAGCTTGCGGCGGCCTCCGCCGAGGTCGTGAGGGTGGACGTCGATGTCGTCAGCCAGCCCGGTGGCGTCGAGAGCGGCCGCCACGGCGGGGCCCAGTCGTGCTGCGCTGAAGCCCAGCTGGCGGGGGCCGAAGGCCACCTCGTCGCGCACCCGCCGCGAGAAGACCTGGCGATCGGGGTCCTGGAAGCCCACCGCCACGCTCGCCGCGAGGTCTGCCACCCGACGGCCGGCGATGTCCCGGCCGTCCAACAGCACACGCCCCCGGGTCGGGCGCAGCAGCCCATCCAGGTGTCGCGCCAGCGTCGTCTTGCCGCTGCCGTTGGGCCCCATGAGTGCCACCGATCGGCCGCTCGGGATGCGCAGGTCGAGGCCCTCCAGGACCGGCGGTCCGTCAGGGTAGGCGAAGTGCAGGTCCTGGAGCTCGACGTCCATCAGCGGGCTTCTCCGATATCGCCCAGCAGCCGGGCCAGCCGCTGCTCGGCGGGCTCCGCGATGCCCAGCGCCCACGTGGCGGGGTCGGCCAGCACCTCGCCGGACGGCCCCTCTCGCACGACCCGACCACCGGCCAGGAGCGTCACCGAGCTGCAGCTGGCTGCCACGAGGTCGCTGTTCTGCGTGGCTACGAGCACCGCGGCACCCCCAGCGGCTGCTGCCGCCAACGCCGCCAGCGCCAACTCACGGCCATGGGCGTCGAGCTGTGCCACAGGCTCGTCGAGGACCAGGTGGCGAGCCCGCATGGCCAGCAGGCCGGCCAGGGCCACGAGCTGCTGCTGGCCGCCGGAGAGCCGGCCCGGGTCACGGCTCGCCAGATCGTCGATGGCGAGCTGCTCCAGCGCCTCCTCGGTGCGGGCCATGACCTCGCCACGGGGCAGGCCCAGGTTGGCCGGCCCGAAGGCCACCTCCTCGTAGACGGTGGCGGCCACCATGGAGAGCTGTCCGGCCGGCTGCCCCAGGCCCAGCACCACCGACTCGCAGAGGCGATGCATGGGCCAGTCGCGCACATCCTGGCCGTCGATGACCGATTCGCCCCGCAACGTGCCGCCGATGACACGGGGTGCCAGCCCGCCGAGGACCAGGCAGAGCGTCGAGAGGCCCGACTCCGGAGCGCCCAGGAGCCCGGTGATGCTGCCTCCAGGCAGCTCGATCGAGATGTCGTGGAGGCTGTCGAGAGCCGCCCCGGGGTAGCGGTAGCTGACGCCCCGGAGGCTCAGCACGACATGCGCCCCATGGCTTCTGGCCCGCGTTCGCCCGGATCCTCCCGCTGCGCGATGCTCACCAGGGCGCGTTCCAGCCGGCCAGGCGCAGCGCCACCAACAGTGCCACGGCAGCCACCATTACCCATCGTGCTGCGCGCTGGTTGCCGCTGTCGGCGGGCGCCCAGAGCAGCGTGTGGCGGCCGGGTCGCGTGAAGCCGCGCATCTCGAGAGCCAGCGCGCGCGTCTCGGCCTCCCCGATGGCGCCACTGACGGTCGGCCCTGCCACGGCCGTCACGCCTCGCAGGCGCCGTCGCAGGCTACCCTCGCTGTCGAGGCCGCGCGCCCGCTGCGCCTCGGTGACCTCGCCGGCCCGCTCGGCCAGGCGCGGGATCATGGCCACGGCGTTGTGGATGACGAAGGTCGTCCGCGACGGGACCCCATGCGCCTGCAGGCTCGCCACCAGCTCGGCCGGCCGCGTCGCCAGGTAGTAGAGGGTCACGGCGCCGGCCATGACCAGGACGCGGACCACGACCTCGACTGCCACGGAGACGCCTTCGCCGGTCACGCGCAGCGGTCCCAGCTCGACGAGGACGGTCTCGCCACCGGGCGTGAAGAGGATGTTGACGATGGCTGCGCTGACCGCGATCGGCAGCGCCAGCAGCGCCGATGTCCGCAGCAGGCCGGGCAGGACGCGGGCCGCGGCCGCCGGCAGCAGCACGGCCAGCAGCCACACCAGCGCCGGACCGACGACCCCGCCGAGCACCACCACGGCCACCACCGTGGCCACCGAGAGGCTCAGCTTGGTGAGCGGGTCCAGGCGGTGCCAGGCCGTCGGCCCGCGGACGGCCACTCCGGGCGGCAGGGCTCGCTCAGGATCCAGCGTGTCCGGCTTCCAGTGCCCGTCCTGCGGGCTCGTCCGTGGGCTGGGCGATGAGGTAGCGGCCCTGCGGGAAGCGCGCCCTGGTGCGCACCGCGAGGGTGCCGAGGATGACGTAGACGACGAAGTAGGTGACCACCTTGTCGATCGAGTCGGAGACCAGGCTCTGGCCCAGGACCGCCTGCTCGAGGTCGGCGCCGGCCTGGCGAAACGCGGCGATGACGAAGTCGGCGCCGGAGCCGGTCACGCCGCCGAACAGGCTGGCGGCGATGGGTGCGGCGATGATGGCGGCCGTGATGCCCGTGATGGCGCCCGCCACCACGATGTAGGCGGCGGTCAGGTCACGATCGCGCACCAGGAGCCAGGCCAGGCCGATGCCCGTGCCGATCACGAGCAGCATGGCCAGCCAGCCCAGGGCCAGGAAGGCCGTCTCGTCGCTCGACGGCGCCAGCTCCCCGCCACGGGAGGCCACCTGCCAGACCCCCAGGGCCAGGATGGCCATCAGGATCACGAGGCCCATGGCCACGACGCTGCCGATGGCCAGGTCACGACCGGAGGACCCGGGGCGCGGACGGAGCCAGCCCCAGCGCGCGAAGGAGCCCGCCATCAGGCCGATGACGACAGCCACGAGCGCGAAGGGTGCGGCGAAGGGGCTGCTGAACGGCGGCGGCGCCAGGTAGGTCCAGACGAGGTTGGCGAGCAGCCCGGTCAGCGCACCGGCCAGCGGCCCGGCCAGCGCCGCCACCAGGATGGTGCCCACCGAATCGAGGTAGACGGGGACCTTGAGGGCGCTGGCGACGGCTGTCCCGAGCACGATGTTGAGGGCCATGGCCACGGGCATGAGGACGAGCGTCCGGGTGTCGAACTGGCGCCGGATGGACTCCAGCCGACCGGTCTGCAGGTACTCGATGAGCGCGTAGACGGCGATGCCGGCCGGGATGGCCAGGAGCGTCACCAGCGACCAGGAATCGGCGGCCCGCTCAGGGTCGATCTGGCGCAGCGCCAGCACGCCGGCCAGCCCGACGACGAGGAAGGCCAGCAGGCCCCCGCCGACTCGGAACCAGGTCGCGTTCACGCCATCTCCCTCACCCCGGCAGGCTGCCGGCTGATCGCCAGAGTGCCACGTTCGAAGGGCATGGTGGTCGCCGGCGACCAGCGCCCCCGGCTCAGCCGCGTCGGGCGGCCAGATTGCCGACGCGCTCGATGAAGCGCTCGAAGAAGGCCGTGACGTCCATCTCCACGGCGATCTCGAGGTTCGGCTCGCGGCCCCAGGCGCGACGCCAGTCGGTGACGGTCTCGCCGGTCGTCCAGCGGCCCTCCAGCTCGACCTCGACGGCCAGCGCCTCCGTCCGCGCCAGGCCTGGATCGAGGGCGGCCGCGAGCGCCAGGGCGTCGTGGATGAAGGCGCCGTAGAAGCCGTCATAGCGGCTGTGGAACTCGAAGTAGAAGCGCAGGGCGTCGGTCACGAAGCGCACCACGGCGTTGCCTGACTCGCCGCCGGCCCGCGTCGCCAGCCTCTCCAGGTGCGCAGGCGTCATCTTGGCGCGCTCGGTGACGTCCAGTCCGAAGGCCACCGGGAGCGGGACGACCGGGTCGCCGGCCCGCGCCACCCTCCATGCGGTCAGCACGGCGGCAAGCGCCTCGGGGTCGACCCCGGCGTTCCACTCCATGGTCGGTGCCGTGTTGCCAGGCGAGCGGTACGAACCGACCATCATCACCATGCGCCGCAGCAGGCGCGGCAGGTCGGGATCACGCTGCAGGGCCAGGGCCACGTTCGTCAGTGGGCCCAGCGTCACCAGTGTCACCTCGGCAGGCTGGGCGCGGGCGGCCGCCACGATGGCCCCGGCGGCATCCTTGGCCACGACCCCCCTGCTCGGCGCCGGGAGGACCGCGTAGCCCAGCCCCGTCGGGCCGTGCGTGTCCGCGGCCGTGCGCAGCGGTCGGACCAGGGGACGGTCGGCCCCGGCGGCCACGGGCACGTCCGGCCGACCGGCCAGCTCCAGCACGGCCAGTGTGTTGCGCGCGATGTGGGGCAGCTCCACGTTGCCCGCCACGCAGCTGACACCGACCAACTCCGCCTCCGTCGAGGCGGCCGCATAGAGCAGCGCCAGGGCGTCGTCGATGCCCGTGTCGCAATCGATGAGCAAGGGCACCTGAGCGGGCGGGATCATCACCAGCAGCAGACTAGCCCGAGCGCGACCCGTCGTCCTCGTCGGGACTCCCCCGCCACGTAGGATGTGGGGTGTGATCGACGGTGGTCCACTCGTCCCAGGCATCGCGGCCGAGACTCGACGGACGTGACCGACCCAAGCCGTCGCCCCTCGAAGCGCGATGATGGGACGGTCATGACCGATCGCGCTGCCGCCGGGCCGACCCCCCGGGCTTGGCCCATCTTCGCCTGGCTGCAGGGCTACCAGCGAAGCTGGCTGCGCCTGGACGTCATCGCCGGCCTGACCGTCTGCGCCATCCTCGTGCCCGAAGGCATGGCCTACGCGGAGCTGGCAGGCGTGCCCCCTGAGTTCGCCTTCTATGCCGCCCCGGCCGCCCTGCTGGCCTACGCGGCGCTGGGCAGCTCCCGCCAACTGGTCGTGGCCGTCTCATCGGCCATCGCCATCATGTCCGCGGCCACCGTGTCTGCGCTGGCCATCACGGGCACGGCCGAGTACATCGCCTTGACGGCAGCGCTGGCCATACTGGCCGGCCTCGTCTCGATCGGCGCGGGCATGTTGAGGCTTGGGCGCATCGCGCAGTTCTTCTCGGAGTCCGTGCTCCTCGGCTTCGTCTTCGGGCTGGCGCTGCTCATCTCCATCAAGCAGATCCCCAAGCTCCTGGGAATCGAGGCCGAAGGCGAATCGGCCGTCGAGTTGGTGCTCGACATCCTTCCGCAGCTCCGTGAGACCGACCTGCTCACGCTGGCTGTGGGCCTCGCAGGCATCGGCGGGATGCTGCTGCTGGAGCACCGGCTGCCGCGCGTGCCGGCGGCGCTCGTTGTCCTCCTGGCTGCCATCGGCGTTTCCGTCGCTCTTGGGTTGGAGGCGGCCGGTGTCCACGTGGTGGGCGATCTGCCAGCTGGCCTGGCGCCGCCGTCGCTGCCGGGTGTCGGCCTCGACGCGGTGCCGCTGCTGCTCGTGGGCGCGGTCGGCATCGCCCTGGTGGCCTTCGCCGAGGCCGTGGGTCCCGCCAACGAGTTCGCCCGAAAGCACGGCGGGCGCATCGATCCGAACCGGGAGCTGGTCGCCATCGGGGCTGCCAATACGAGTGCCGGCCTGTTCTCCGGGTTCCCCATCGGGTCCTCGCTGTCCAAGTCGGCCGCCAACGACGATGCGGGCGCGCGGACGCCGGCCTCGCTCGTCACCGCCGCCGCGGCCACAGCCGCCGTGGCGCTATTCCTGACGCCCCTGTTCGAGCCGCTGCCGGAGGCCATCCTGGGGGCCATCGTCATCGTGGCCGTCACGGGCATGATGAAGGTGGGCAAGATGCGCCAACTCTGGGAGTTGCGGCGGGCCGACTTCCTGCTGGCCATGATTGCCCTCGTGGGCGTCCTGATCGTGCCTACCCTGCAGGCCTTGAGCATCGCGGTGCTGGCGTCGCTGGGCGTCCTTATCTGGCGTGCCAGCGAGCCGCGCCTGACATTCCTCGGTCGCGCCAGCGGCGGACTCGAGCCGCTGGACCTGCGAACGGCGCCGGAGTCGGTCGTGCCAGGCCTCCTGATCGTGCGGCCGGACGAGATGCTCTTCTTCGCCAATGCCTCGTCGGTTCGTGACGGCATCCTGCAGGCGGTCGCGGAGGTCGAGTCGCCCTGCTCGGTCGTGCTGCTGGACCTGTCGCTCACGCCGGAGGTGGATGTCCCCGTCGTCGAGATGCTGGAGGGTTTGCACGGGCGCCTGGCGGACCAGGACGTGGAGCTCTGGGTGAGCCACATCCGTGCCGTGGCCCGCGAGACGCTCGAGCGGGCCGGCGTCCTCGAGGCCATCGGCGGGCAGCACATCTATCCCCGGACCTCCGACGGCATCCTGGCCTTCGTGCTGCGTGCTCCCGGAGCCGAGGAGCGCATCGCGGTCATCGATGACGTTCTCATCTTCGTCCGTGAGCGCCGCGCGCGACCGGGCACGACCGACGAGGCGGTCGAGGTCCTGGATGCGCTGGAGCGAAGGCTGGTGCTGGAGCTGGATGCCGCCGCGGGGGCTGGCGTCGGGCCGTCGCCCAGGCAGGACTCAACGACCGGCCGCGGCTGAGGCGCCCGGGGCTCATCCCAGCCGGGGGATGCAGCCGCGCTGCGGGTGGTCCCATACTTTCGTGGCACCACCGCAACGGAATGGAGGAGTCATGACCGAAAGATCGATCGACGAGCTGGGGCCCGTCGACTTCCTGATCGTCGAGTTCCCACCGGGGGGCCAGCACTTCACGGGCGAGGGAGCAGCGGAGCTCCTCCGGCTCCACGACGCCGGCATCATCCGCATCATGGACGTCCTCATCCTCCAGAAGGCGCAGGACGGCACCGTCATGGCCCAGGAGCTGGGCGACCTCGCCGAGCTCGGTGAGCTGGCGCGGCTCGAGACGGAGCTTGTGCAGACGCTTTCGGAGAGTGACGTCGATCACCTCGCCGCCGCCATGGATCCGGGCAGCGTCGCCGCCGCCCTCGTCTACGAGAACCTCTGGGCAGCACCGTTCGCGTCAGCCATGCGCCGAGCCGGTGGCCAGCTCATCGCCAACGGCCGCATCCCCATCCAGGCCATCATCGCCGCCGTCGAAGCCGACGCGGCCCTCGAAGCTGAAGGGATCTGACATGCCACTCGGACCAGGTCGTGCCGGAGTCGGGGTCATCGGCGCCCCCGTCGCCAAGGCTGCCGTCGTCGGCGCCGCCATCTCTCCCGGGCCATCGCCGGTCGCCAAGGCTGCCGTCGTGGGGGCCGCCGTCTCGCCGGGCCCGTCGCCCGTCGCCAAGGCCGCCGTCGTCGGCGCAGCCGTCACACCCGGCCGCCGCCGCTTCTAGTCGCCCCTGACGCGAGTCGTGGAGCTGCCTTCGGGACCTCCGGCCACCGGCCGGGGGTCCCGGCGCCTGGACCAGGTGAGCGAGTGAGCCAGCCATCGGGACGTGGTGCCGCTGACACGACCCCGCCGATCATCGACGAGGCCGGTCGCCAGTTGCGTGCGCCGTGGGCCGCGGCGGTCGCCGGGCTCCTCTTCGCCTTCCTCTTCACGGCCGCACTGGTGCTCCTGCGCAGCCAGTCCCTTGTCGGCGCCAGCGATGACGAGATCGTCCGCATCTTCGCCTCCGGCGAGGACCTGCCCGGCGTCATCGGCGGGCTCTACCTGGCGCCCTTCGCGGGCATCATGTTCCTGTGGTTCGTGGCCGTCATCCGCGACCAGGTGGGTGACCGCGAGGACCGCTTCTTCGCCACCGTCTTCCTGGGCAGCGGCCTCATCTTCGTGGCCACCCTGTTCGCGGCGTCCGCCGTCGCCAGCGCCCCGCTCGTGGGTCCTCGCTACCTGGGTCTCCCGCCACCCACTGCGGCGGCGGTCGAGGACGCACGGGTCCTCTCCTACGCGCTGCTCTTCGCCTTCGCCACGCGCGCCGGTGCGGTCTTCCTGCTGGTGACGGCCACGCTCGGCCTGCGGAGCGGAACGTTCCCGCGCTGGTTCACCTGGACGGGCTACGCGCTCGGCGTCGTGCTGCTCGTGGCCGTGGCGGTCCTTGACTGGGTCATCCTGGTCCTGCCCGCCTGGGTGGCGGTCGTGAGCCTCTTCATCCTGCGCCGCGAGCGCGCGCGTCGTTCAGCCTGAGGGCTGCGCCGCCGGTCGAGCGCCGGAAGGCGAGTGCACCCAGCGCGCCTGACCGCGATCCACGCCGAACGCGCTCCCCGGTCTACATATCCTTGAAGACCGGGACCTGCTTGCGGTTGGCGGCCGTCTGGCCCCAGTGCGCGACGTCCAGGAAGAGTCCGAGGCCGATCCACAGCCAGTCCCAGCCCTGGATCCCAGTGGGGGACCAGACGAGCATGTACATGATGGTGGTGTAGGGCACGAAGGCGATGCCCAGCAGTGGCAACAGGAAGTCGCCGCCCCAGACGATGGGCCAACGCTCGCTGAAGATCCAGGCCAGGACGAGGACGGCGCGAGGCGCCACGGCGAGCCCAAAGACCAGCAGACATCCGAGCAGGATCATCGCTCTCTCCTCCATCGCCGGGCTCCGCCCGGGTCGGTCGTCAGGACCTGCGGTGTGCGCCCGTGGTGGCCGCTCCGGCCCGCAGGGGCGATTGAAGCACCGCTCATCGCCATGGTGCATCCTCCACGTGGGGGGATGAAGCGCAGTTCTGCATCGCGGTCAGGCGCCTCGCGTCACCGTGCCAGGCTCGCTCG
>JBFYUV010000227.1:0-2919 GCA_041299865.1 Chloroflexota bacterium | reverse complement strand
CGATGAGCCTGTTCATCGCAGGGCTGGCCTTCGGCGGTGGGCCACTGCTCGACTTCGCCAAGGTCGGCATCCTGGCGGCCTCGATCGTGGCTGGCATCGGTGGCTACCTCGTGCTCAGGCGTATCCCTGCGCACACCGACCCCCGCGGAGAGGGAGCGTGACCGCGCGGCGTGCGACCCTGAAGGTGACGGAGGCCGACTTCGTGAAGGCGGGCTGCGGCTACTACTACGCGGAGCGGCTGCCGGCGATCCGCCAGGCGCTCAAGTAGGGAGGCGTCATCAAGAGTCCGTCGTGCCTTCGTAGGCGCGGCGGAGCGCCTCGATGTCCAGCTTGCCCATCGCCAGCATGGCCTCCATGGCTCGCCGGTTGCCCTCAGGGTCGGCGCCGCCGAGGTAGTCGCCCATCTGGCGCGGGATCACCTGCCAGGAGACCCCGAAGCGATCCTTGAGCCAGCCGCAGGCGCTGTGCTCGCCGCCACCCTCGACGAGGGTCTCCCAGTAGCGGTCCACCTCCGCCTGGTCGGCGCAGTCGATCTCGAAGGAGACGGCCTCTGTCAAGGGGAACTGCGGGCCGCCGTTGAGGGCCGTGAAGGGCTGACCCGCGATGGTGAACGAGACGAGCAGCACGTCACCGGCCTTCGTGCTCGGGTTGTCCGCCGGGGAGCGCGTGACGCTGATGACTTCGCAGTCGGCGAAGACCGAGGCGTAGAAGGCTGCAGCCTCCTCCGCCTGACCGTCGAACCAGAGACAGGGCGTGATCCTGGGCATCGCGGGGGACCTCCGATGGGGGCTGAGGTGGCACAGGGTCGGCCAGGCAGGCCGGCGCGTCAAGCGTCCATCGTGGCGTCCCCTGTCAAGGCCTCGGCCGCGCTGGCGTCGATGAGGGCCGACGTCCCGAAGTCGCCCGTCGAGAGGCCGAACGGCACTACGAGGTCGGACCGGCCGCCGCGGATGCTATCGCGGGTCGCCGCCATGGATGTGCGAGGCCGTCTCGCCGTCGCCGGGCGCCCCGACGGAGGTGCACGTGGACAAGGCGCCAGGCGGCAGGGGAGGCACGTCGCCGGTCGTTGCGGGACTCGCCATCCTGCTGCTGAGCGGCTCCCTCGTCAGCGGCTGCTTCACGGTCGGCAGCACGGTCCAGGCGCGCGACACCGTGGCGCTGACGCTGGCGGTGCCGGTCGGCACTCCGGTGCGCGTGGAGGCGTTCAACGGCGGCATCGAGGTGTCTGCCACGAGCGGGCCAGACATCTCGGCCGAAGTCGAGCGGACCGGCGAGGGCTCGGACAAGGAGGAGGCGGAGGCCGACCGCGATGCCATCGAGGTGACGCTGGAGCTGATCGACGGCGTGGCCCTCCTGCGGGCGGTCTACGGGCCGAGCCCCGATTCCATTCCCGGTGGGAGCGGCGCGACCGTGACGCTCGCGGTGCCGGCCTCCACGCGGCTCGAGCTCGTGACGTCCAACGGACCCGTCACGGTGCGTGACATCTCCGGGGGGGTCGATGTCCGAACCTCCAACGGTCCCGTGGATCTAGACGAGGTCGCCGGCGCCCTGGCGGTGGAGACCAGCAACGGCCCGGTCACGGTGGGCACGACTGGTCCGGTGGCGCTCGCCGTTCGCACGAGCAACGGCGGCGTTACGTTCGATGGAGCGCTGCAGCCGGGCGACGCCACGCTGGAGACGAGCAATGGCGCGGTCGAGCTGCGTCTGCCGGCGGACGCTGCCTTCACCATCGACGCCACGACCTCGAACGGCAAGGCCACGAGCGAGTTCGCGGTGGATGGCGCCGCCATGGAGAGCGAGCTGCAGGGCGCGGTCGGTGCGCCAGACCAGGCGGCCGCGACCCGGATCACCGTCCGCACCAGCAACGGCGCCATCACCTTGTCGAAGGACTGACGAAGGACTGACCTAGGAGTGACGGAGGCCATCCCATAACTACCTGGCGAGCACCCGCGGCCGATACGGCAGCCCAGAAGCAGCGGCGAACCATCCGCTACCTGGCAGCCGCCATCGCGGCCATCACCGCGGTGATGTACCTGCTCATCGGCTTCGGCGTCCGACGAGGGTGCCCTTGGAGGTGCCCGTGCTACACTGAACCCGTGTAGCACGGGAGCAGGGCACGACCATGGCGAACCTGACCATCACGATCGACGAGCGACTCTTGAAGCAGGCTCGGATGCGTGCCCTCGAGGATGGGACGTCGGTCAATGCCGTACTTCGAGCCTACCTTGAGCGCTACGCCGGCTTCGGAGACGGGGACGCGGCCCTGGGCAGGTTCGCGCGACTCGCGCGGCAGAGTACGGCAAGCAGCGGCCCTCGCGGTCGAACCTGGATGCGCGACGAGCTCCATGACCGAAGCGATCTTCGTTGACACGAATGTCTGGGTCTACGCGGTCGATGCCGCGGATCCGGCCAAGCGAGAGCGCGCCCTCGAGGTGACCGCCCCGGCGCGAGGTCGCGATCTTGTGGTCTCGACGCAGGTCCTGACGGAGTTCTACGCCGTCGTCACGCGCAAGCTTGTCGTGCCGGTGTCGGCCGAAGCTGCCGAGGAGTTGGTCAGCCAGCTCGTGGCCTTGCCCGTGGTCGCGATCGATCGCTCCCTCGTTGTTTCGGCGATCACCGGCAGCCGTGAGTGGCAGATCTCGATCTGGGACGCCCTGATCCTCCGAGCCGCCCAGACTGCTGGGTGTCGACGCGTTCTCAGCGAGGATCTAGCGGATGGCACGACGTACGGTTTGGTCGTCGTCGAGAACCCGTTCGCGAGGACTCGCTAGCGAGGGCCGCCCCTGCGCTGCCACGTAGCCAGGCGGCACCGATAGCTGCGACATCTACACTCACCACTGGCGATGGCCAGGGCCGCCTGCTGACGTGCGCGGCGCCAGCGTCGGGAGGGCTGGCTGACCCGGATCCCCGGCTGGCCAA
>JBFYUV010000225.1:0-12103 GCA_041299865.1 Chloroflexota bacterium | reverse complement strand
TCGGCGCCCATGAACGTGTTGACCAACGGGACGCCCATCTTCCTGGCAGCGACGATCACGTGCTTCAAGTGACCGATCACCTGCTCACGGTGGGCGGGGTCAGGGTGCAGCGGGTTGGGGTAGTAGCCGAGGCCGGAGACCGCGAGGTTCTTCGCGGCTAGTCCATCCATGATCTCACCGGCCTGACTGTCGGAGAGGTCGGCGACGTCGATGTGCGAGGTGCCACCGTATCGGCGTGTCGCGCCGCTGACCCGGGGCCAGCAGGCGATCTCGAGCACCTCGAACCCCGCAGCCGCCGCCCAGTCAGCGACCTCCATCAGGGGTGTCCCCGAGAACGGTGCAGTCAGGAAGCCGAGTCTCACGTCCTCCTCCTTTGCGTAGCGCTGCTAACGAAGTGATCGTGCGGGTCGTCGCGACAGGTTCAGGGTGCCACGTCCACCCAGCGGCCCTCGCGGGCGCTCTGCGCGATGGCGTCGCCCACGACCATCTCGTGGTGTCCGTCTTCGAACGTCGCATACAGCGGGTCCGCCGGCGGCTGGCCAGCCAGGATGGCGCGGTAGACCTCTCGGAAGTGCGCGTAAAAGGTGTCGTTGAAGCCCTCCACGTGCCCGCCCGGCAGGCTGGCTGCCGCCGTTCCGGTGGCGTTCATGACCTCAGCGCTGCGCTGCATGATCTCGTTGGGGCGACCGCGGTGGCCGATCCAGAGGTGGTCCGGCGTCTCCGAGTCCCAGGCCGCCGCCGACGCGGCACCGTCGACCTCCCACTGAAGGGAGTTCTTGCGTCCGGCGCTCACCTGGCTGATGGCGACCAGGCCCCTGGCTCCGCTCTCGTAGCGCAGGAGGATCAGGGCCGCATCATCGGTCGTCATGTCCACCGGGATGGTGTCCTTGGCGCGCTCCTGGGAGAACGTCTCCACCTCGCCCGTGGGTCGTTGGCGAACCTTCACGAAGGTCGTCAGGTCGGCCATGACCGACTGCACCCTCTGGCCGGCGATGAAGTTGGTGAGGTCGATCCAGTGCGAGCCGATGTCCCCGACGGCACGCAGGCTGCCGCCCTTCTCTGGCTCCAGGCGCCAATTCCAATCGGTATCGAGCAGCAGCCAGTCTTGGAAGTAGTGGCCGGTGATGAGGCGTGGGTCACCCAGCGCACCATCCGCCACCATCTGGTGGGCGTGCTGGTTGAGCGGGTAGAAGCGGATGTTGAAGTTGACCGCGCTGATACGACCGGCTGCCGCCGCCAGGGCCACCAGCTCGCGCGACTCGTCGGAGGTCACGGCCAGCGGCTTCTCGCAGACCACGTGGCGGCCTGCCGCCAGGATCTGCTTGACCTGCGGGTAGTGGAACTGGTTGGGCGAGGTGACGTGGACGACGTCCACACCGGGATCCTGCAGCATCGCCTCCAGCGATGTGTAGGCCTTCGGCAGGCCGAGGCGCCGGGCGGCCTGCTCGCCGACCTGGGGATCCACGTCCAGCACGCCCCGCACCTGGACACCGAGCCGGCGCAGGTTCTCGATGTGGACCGTGCCGATGAACCCGCTGCCGATGACGGCCGCGCCGATCTCGCTGACGTGCCCCATGTGCTCCTCCCCAAGAAACGACGAGCCATCTAGACGGCTAGATGGCTCCCGACACAATGTACCGAGGCGCGGGCGCCCGGTCAAACCCGAGGCATCACCAGGCCCGGTCATGACGATCGCAGCTGACACGGGGCTGTCACAGCCTCGCCGTACCCTCAACGAGTCCCCTGACACCGCCCTGGAGCTCCGCCCATGACACGTCTCCCCTTCGCGGCCGCCATGCTGGCCGTCCTGCTCGTGCCCGCCGCCGCTGCCGCTCACTCCCCCTCGGTCACGGAGGCCATTACCTCATCGCCGTCGGAGGCGATCGTGCTCGAGGACGCCACGCTCTCGCGAGCCATCGGCGCGACCATCGGTCAGCCCGGCGAGGTGGATTGGTACCGCATGGACCTGCAGGCTGGCGAGCCGCTCGTGGTGGGCATGACGGCACCCGACGCCCTCGGCGCGGTGCCCGCCACCTTCACGCTCGTCGGCCCCGGGTTGCCGCCGGCTGCCGATGCCGGTCCCCAGGCTGGGGCCTTCGCCGAGGCGGCCGGCGTCGATGGGGCGATCGTCTTCCAGCCTGCGGCCGAGCCGCCGCTCGAGGTCCACGGAGGGCTGGGCTTCACCAACTACGGCAACCTCTCTCTCGTGGCGCCCGCGAGCGGCAGCTACTGGGTGGCCGTCTATGCCACCGACCCGGAGGCCACCGGCAAGTACGTCTTCGCCCCCGGCGTCCGCGAGGAGTTCGGCGTTGACGCCATCGGCGGCATGGCTGACCTCATCGCCTTCTTCATGGCGCCTTGGCCCCCGGAAGGCACACCCGTCCCCTGATCCCGCTGCACGGCAGGGTTGCGCCTCGAGGCCACGGGCGTCGAGTGCGGTGGCCGCTCCTTCCCGGTCAGCGGCTCCGTTCGTGTCTGCCATTCGGATGCCATCGTCGTGGTAGTCTCTTGGCATGAAGACCACCATCGATAGGGCTGGCCGGCTCGTCATCCCGCGCGGGCTCCGGGCCCAGGTCGGCCTGGCTGACGGCGGGGAGGTGGACGTGGTGGTCCAGGGCGCGGCCATCCTGATCGAGCCGCGGGCCGGGCTGGACCTCCAGGCGGAAGGTGGGTTCCTGGTCATCCCCGCCTCCGGCCAGGCCATCGATGACGATGCCGTCCGTGAGATCCGGCTTGCCGACCAGCGGTAGCGATCCCAGAGAGGCGCTCGTCGACACGAGCGTCGCCGTTGCCATCCTGCTCGCGGATCACGACGGCCACGCTGAGACGATGGCTGCCGTGGAGGGCCTACGGCTGGGACTCGCCGGGCACGCCTGGTTCGAGACCTACTCCGTCCTGACCCGGCTGCCACCCGGCTCGCGCCGCTCGCCCCGGGACGTATGCGCGCTGCTGGAGCACGACTTCCCGGCCACCCGGCACCTGGATACGGAGTCCCTCGGGAATCTGGGCGCTGAGCTGGCCCGCCTGGGCGTGGCCGGCGGCGCTGTCTACGACGCGCTCGTCGGCGCGGCTGCGCGAGCTCACGGCCTGCCGCTGCTGTCACGCGACCGGCGTGCCTGGCCCACCTACGACGCGCTGGGCGTGGAGGTCCGCATCATCGGCTGACCGGCCCTCACGCAGGCGAAGGCGCCTTCGGGGGTGGTGGCCTATCCTCGCCCGGGTGCCCGCTGAGGGTCGGCCGTGTCCCCCGCCCACCCGTCCCGCACGGAGACATGCACATGCCTCGCTCGATCACGCTCGCCCTGCCCGTCACCCTCATGCTGACGGGCGTGCTCCTGGCCGCGTGCGCCGGCGCACAGGATACGGCGCCCTCCACCGCGCCTTCGGCGGTGCCCACGCTGGCCCCGGAAACACCAGGGACCGCTCCGGCGCCCTCCACCGCGCCTTCGGCGGTGCCCACGCCGGCCCCGGAAGCACCGGGGACCGCTCCGGCGCCCTCCACCGCGCCTTCGGTGGTGCCCACGCCGGCCCCGGAAACACCAGGGACCGCTCCGGCACTCGCGCCGCCGCAGGCCACGCCCAATCCGGTGGCCTTCGAGACGCCCACCGGTGACGGCACCGGCGTGCGCCTCACGACCGACCTGGGCGACATCGTCATCGGTCTCTTCACCGAGTCGGCCCCGGTCGCCTCTGAGAACTTCCTGAACCTCGCGGGATCCGGCTACTACGACGGCGTCGGCTTCCACCGTGTGGCGCCCGGCTTCGTGCTCCAGGGTGGCGACCCGGAGGGCACGGGTGCCGGTGGTCCCGGCTACACGATCGCTGATGAGGAGGTCGTGGGTGAGTATGGCCGCGGCATCGTGGCCATGGCCCGCACACCGGAGCCGAACTCGCAGGGCAGCCAGTTCTTCGTCGTCCTTGACGACGAGGCCAAGCGGTCTCTCGACGCGGCGCGCACGTACGCCATCTTCGGCCGCGTCGTGGAGGGCATGGACGTCGTGGACGCCATCGTGGCGCGCGGCCCGGCCTCAGACCTGATCGAGGACCCCGTGCGCATCCAGTCGGCCAGCATCGAGCAGGTGGAGCTGCCCGCCGAGCCGACGCCGGCCCCACCGACCGCCGCCGAGCTGGCGGTCGCCGAGCTGGCCGCCAAGGTGCCCGAGTCAGCGGCCGGCATCGACCTGCTCGACCGTGCCGTGTTCGACTCGGCGGTCGTGCTGCCTGAGGCGGATCCGGCGCTCATCGCCGAGTTGGAAGCCGTCGCCAGCGAGCGTGGCACCGACCTCGAGGGGCTCTCCATCGCTCGCGCCTCTGGTGCGTCCGGGGAAGCCTTCGCCTCGGTCGTGGCTGTCACGATCCCGGGCGTCCCCGCGGCCGATGTCCAGGAGGTGCTCTCGCGGCTCATCTTCGGCGTCTCCGATGACGTCATCTCGACCCAGGAGGTCATCGCAGGCCGCGAGGTCACGCGCTACGAGATGACCGTGGAGGGTGGCCCTGCCCAGATCGCCTACGGCCTCCCGAGCGGCGAGGTCGCCTGGTTCCTGGTGACCGACGAGGGCAGCCTCGAGGAGGTCATCGCGGCGCTGCCATAGGCACAAGGCAGAGTCAGTCGGGAGGCCGTCGCGCCGACGGTGCAGGCAGGCGGACAGGCGGACGAGTGCCGCATCGTGATGCGCCCGTACCAACATCGTGATGCTATGGTTGCGCCATGCGAACGACCGTGAACCTCGATGACGACGTCGCAGCGGCCGTGGAGCGGCTGCGACGAGACCGGTCCATGGGTCTCAGCGAGACCGTGAACCAGCTCATCCGCGAGAGCCTGTACGGCAGGAGTCCCCGCCGCGCCTTCCGTCAGCGCAGTCAGGCCATCGGGCTGTCGATCGACGTCTCCAACGTGGCTGAGGCCCTCGAGCAGTTGGATGGCCCGGCCGCGCGCTGATGCTCATCGACGCCAACGTCCTGTTGTATGCGGTGGATGCGAGCAGCCCGCAGCACCAGCCAACGGCCGACTGGTTGGCCGAGCAGCTGACCGGTAGCCGCAGGGTGGGCATGCCCTGGCAGAGCCTGGTGGCCTTCCTGCGGATCTCGACCCACCCACGAGCAGCCCGGGCACCACTGACACCCGATGAGGCCTGGTCGTATGTGGCTGACTGGCTGGCCGCCGACGTCGTCTGGGTCCCCACGCCGACCGAGCGCCACGGCCGCATCCTGGCCGACCTCATCTGCCGCTACCAGTTGCGCGGGAACCTGGTCTCCGATGCCGAGCTGGCCGCGCTCGCCATCGAGAACGGCTTGACGGTCTGTTCCGCCGACACGGACTTCGCCCGCTTCAGCGAGGTCGCCTGGCTCGACCCGACCCGTCAGGACCGAGGCCGGCCAGGCACGTCGCTCAGGCCGAGACGACGCGGTCGCTGAAGTCGCCGGTCGTGGGGTCCTTGAGGATGAGCTTGTGGCGGCCGTCTGGCAGCAGCTCGCGCTTGATGACCACGAGTCCCTCGAAGGTCTCTGGGGACTTGCTGATGCGCGGCGTCTCGCCACCGCGCCAATCCAGGTCCACCGGCTCCCAGGCGCGTGACTCAGCCGATCGGTAGCAGGCGTCCATGATGGCGTTCACGACGTAGCCGTCGTAGAGCGTCTCCATCGGCTCCCGGCCCGCGTCCATGGCGTCGAACATGTCCGTGAACATGTCCGTGTAGCCGAGCTCGGAGATCTCGTCGCCGACCGGGAAGAGCCAGCCAGCCGTCGTCTCCGCCTTCTCGGCGACGTAGCCCTTGCCGCCGCCGGCCGTGAACATCTCCAGGCCGGTGCGCAGGAAGTGATTGATCCAGATGGTGCCGTGGGTGCCGGCCACCTCGTCGCGCAGGTCCATGCCACCGCGGAACGTCCAGCTCACCTCGAACTGGCCGATGGCGCCCGACTCGTAGCGCACCAGCGCGATGGCGTTGTCTTCCGCGCCGATGGGGTGGACCAGCGTGTCCGTGTGGCACATGACCTCGACCGGGCGGTTGCCCTTGCCCACGAAGCAGCGAGCGATCTCGATGCAATGGCAACCCAGGTCGATGATGGCGCCGCCACCGGTCAGGCGATGGTCCCAGAACCAGGCCGAGTGCGGACCGGGATGCGTCTCGCGGGCACGCACCCAGGTGATGTCGCCGAGGGCCCCATCCTGCACGGCCTTGATGGACTTGAGGGACTTGGGCGTGTAGACGAGGTCCTCGAGGTAGCCGCCGAAGACGCCGGCCTTCTCGACCGCGTCCAGCATGCGCCTGGCCTCCTCCGCGGTGCGACCCAGCGGCTTGGTCACCAGCACCGCCTTGCCGGCTCTGGCCACCGCGGTCACGGCCTCCTCGTGGAGGAAGTTGGGCAGCGCCACGACGACCACGTCGGTCTCGGGATGCTCGATGGCGGCCTGCATGTCCGTCGTGGACTCCGGGACGCCGTGCCGCGCCTTGAAGGCTTCGCCACGTTCTGCCGAGCGCGAGTAGACGACGCGGACGCGATCCTGGCCACGCTGGCCGTGGAGGGTCATCGTGTAGAAGTCGCCGATGAGTCCCGTTCCGAGCATGCTGACGTGGTGCTGCTTCACAGCCTCTCCTCCCTGAGTGGTGCGTGTCCCGATCGTATCGCCTCGGTCAGCCGACAGCGAGGCCGATGGGTTGCCGTAGATCTGGGCGTCCGGCGGATCTGGGCGTCGCGGTCGGACGGCTCAGGCCTTCGCGTCGGCCGGATGCACCGTGTGGACGGTCCCGGCCGTGGGACGGAACGTGGACTCATGTCCGTCGTCCCAGGCGACGCGGTAGCTGGTCCCGTACTCGTGCTCGATGACCTCCAGGATGGTGCCTTGGCGTGGCGGCTCACCGGCCTTCTGTGAATCCACGCTGATCTGGTCGCCCTTGGCGGTGTCGGCGGTCATCGGAGCCTCCTCTCCCATCCTGACATCGGGCCTCGACGATAGGCAGTCGGGTCGGCGAGCCGGTAGGGCCATCCGGCACCGTGGAAGGACCGATCAGTCGCATCTGACCCGCGCACGAGGTCGATCCGCCCGGGCTGGCATGCTGTGGACATGCGGATGTCACAGGCAGGCCGGCTGCCGACCTTCACCACGCTTGCCCTCGGACTGCTCCTCATCCTCGCGGTGGTGCCGACGGTCGGTCAGTCGGCCGACGAGGCAGGGCTCGGCCTGTCCGTGTCGAGGTCGTACCTGCCCCACGCTCGCGACGGTGCCCGCATCACGGCGAGGGCCAGGCTCGACGGACCGGCGGAGGTGCGCCTGCGGGTCACGGACGCCGATGGGCGCACGGTGCGCGAGCTCTTCAGGGGGCGCCGTGCAGCCGGCACGCTGTCCCGCTCCTGGGACGGTCGCGACGAGGATGGTCAGGTCGTGCCCGAGGGGCCCTACCGCATCGTTGCCAGCAGCGTCGCCGTCCCCCCGGCACGGGGCGCCCGGCCCGCGGCCCAGGCCGACCCTCCTGACGCCGAGTCTGACGGCCAGGTGGCCGAGGCCTGGGTCACGGTCGCCGATCGGCGGGTCTACCCGCGCCGTCCGGGCTTCATCACGATCGCCATCGATCCCGGACACGGTGGCTCGATCGACGGCGCAGTGGGCCGAGATGGCACCCGTGAGGCCGATCTCAACTTGGACATCGGTCTCCGTCTCGCGCGCATGCTCGAAGGCGCGGGGGTCGAGGTGGCGCTCACGCGCGACAGCGACGGCCACGCCAACGAGCCGCCCCTGGATCTCACCGGGGACGGCCTCATCGACGAGACTGATGAGCTGGCGGCACGCCCGGATGTCGCGAACCGTGCTCGCGCCGACCTCTTCATCTCCATCCACAACAACACGGCCGTGAACCAGTCGGTCGGTGGCCCTGCAACCCTCTACTCCGATGAGCGCACGTTCAGTGAGCGGTCCTCTCGCCTGGCCCGCATCGTCCAGGCCGAGGTGCTGACGGCCCTTCGCAGCGTGGCCACAGACGGATGGCGGCCCTACGAGCGCCAGGCACTCATCTATCCCTACTACGTGCTGCGCGACTACGATCCGCCGCGGCTGCTGCGGCCGACGCAGATGCCCGGCGTGCTCACCGAAGGGCTCTTCCTCTCCAACCCACGAGAGCTCCGCCTGCTCAAGCAACCCCGCGTACGCCAAGCCATGGCCGTCGCCTACTACCACGCCATCGCGGAGTACCTGGCCGGCCGAGAGAGCCATGTCGGATACGCGTCGATCGGCGGTCCCTCCGAGGCCGTGGCCGGCGAGACCGTGGACTTCGAGGTCGAGGTCCGCAACCAGGGAAGCGAGCCCATGCGCGGCTGGCACCTTGCGGTCAGTGCCCTGCCGGTGACGTCCGGCTCCACCGGCCCTCCCGGCGGCGGTCAGAAGCTGGGCGAGCGACGGATCCCGTTCCTGGCGCCCGGCCGCCGGGTCCGCCTCGACGTCCAGGTCACGGCGCCCGAGCCCGCGCAGCCCTGGGTCCTGCTGTTCGACGCCCGCGACGCGGATGGCGAGCGTGCCTCCGAGCTGGGCAGCCCTCCGCTGGAGGTGCCGCTCACGACGCTCGAACCTGCACTCACGTCGACCCAGGGGGTCTCGGTCGCCCGATGGTGACCCGGCCCCGGGGACCATCAGATGGTGTCGTCAACGGATAGGTGAGGCGCAGGGTGGTCATGGGCGCCGCGCCGCGGTGCCTGACGGTCGCCAGCGGAGCTCGACGTTGCCCAGACTGACTGACAAGGTCTTCACCGATCTGGCTATCTGGATGACCGGTTTCGGTGTGCTCATCGGCCTCATCTTCCCGCCGTTCTGCCTGCTCCTGGGACTCCCCGCCGCCCAGGTGCTCGACCCGGTCTTCTACCTGTCGACGCTGTCCGCAGGCCTCATCGTGGGCGCCGTGAACTACGCCCTGGCGCGGATGGTCGTGGGGCGCCGCCTGAGGCAACTCGCCGACAGGATGAGCCGCGTCCAGGCGCAGCTCGTGGAGGCCCACACGTCCGGCGACTGGAGCGGCTGCAACCCCCTGTCCTGCGCGTTGCCGGTGGACTCCGCGGATGAGGTAGGCACGAGTGCGGCCGCTTTCAACTCGCTCATCACGACGCTGGCTCGCTCGCACCACATCGAGACCGCCACACGTGGCTTCGCACAGATCGTCGCCAGCCACCTCGATCTTGACGAATTGGGGCGAGACGCCCTCGCTGCCGCCGTGTCCGATACGGGTGCCTCGGCTGGCCTGCTGCTGGTGGAGCGCGCGGGAAGCATGGAGCCGTTGTCCAGCCTCGGCATCAGCGACCCCGAGCAGGTGTCCAGCAATCTCCTCGTGGCAGAGGTCCTGAGGTCAGGCCAGATCAAGATCCTGGACATCGAGACCGAGCTCGTCATCGACAGCGTCCTTGTCAAGCAGATGGCACGGCAGGTGGTCATCGCGCCGCTGATGTTCAAGGGCGTCCCGCTGGGTGCCATGGTGCTGGCGTCCGTCGAACCCTTCTCGCCGTCGGTGGCGCTGCTTGTCCGCCACTTCCAGACCGACCTCGGCCTGGCCCTCAGCAATGCGCTCTCGCATGATCGCCTCGAGCGACTGGCTGCCCTCGACCCGCTGACGGATGCCTACAACCGCCGCTTCGGCTTGGTTCGGCTGCAGGAGGAGTTCGGTCGCTCCATGCGCGTGTCGGGACCATTGGGTGTCCTCATGGTCGATCTCGATCACTTCAAGGCCGTCAACGACACCTATGGCCATCTCGTCGGAGATCGTGTCCTGCGCGCCGCGGCAGCAGCCATCCGGCGCGTCACGCGCGAAGGCGACGTGCTCATCCGCTACGGCGGCGAGGAGTTCCTCGTGGTCGTCCCGGGCGCTGGCATCGAGGATGTCCGTGAGCTTGCCGAGCGCGTCCGGCGTGCAGTGTCGGCCACCGAGGTGATGGATGGCGAGCGCCGCATCAGTGTCACGGCCAGCGTCGGCGCGTCGACCTATCCGGAGCACGATGTGAGCTCGGCCCTCGAGCTTGTCGAGGTGGCGGACACTGCGCTGTATGCATCCAAGGAGTCGGGCCGCGATCGCGTGACGATGGCGTAGCCGACCAGGCCAGCGCGCTCCGGCTCAGTGTAGGTCTGGATCCTGAGGCGATCGACGCAGCGCTGGCCACGATCGACCCGGCACTGGCACGGGCAGCACGGTCGGAGGGCGTGACCGTCATCGGATGATGGTCTCGGGTCGGGAGTTCAGGTGTGGATGACCCAGTCCGGGTCGACGCTGCGCTCCATCACCAGCCGCACGTTGGGCATGTCGTTCAGCTCCAGCTTGGCCGTGATGAAGTCCTCGTCCTTGTCCATGTCCAACCAGCGCTGCCGGTTGCGCGCCTCGAGCGTCTCCAGGTCGCTGACGATCAGTGCGGTGCGGTCGAAGGACCTGCGGAGGCTCGGCCACGGATCGTCTCCCAGGAGCAGGTAGTTGCCCTCGGTGACGATGAGGCGGACGTCGCGCTCGACAAGGATGGCACCGGCCCGCGCGATCTCGATGGCGCGGTCGAAGCGAGGAACCGCGACGGTCTCCTCCTCGTTGTCGCGCAGACGGCGGAGCGCGGCTGCGTAGCCGCCGACATCGAACGTGTGTGGCGCGCCCTTGCGTGACAGCCAGTCGCGGGCCGCCAGCACCTCATCGTCATAGTGAAAGCCGTCCATGGGCAGGAGCGCACAGGAACCTGGTGATGCGTGGTTGAGTCGCTCGTGGAGCTCGGACGCCAGGGTGGACTTGCCGGATGCCGGGGGCCCGGCGATGGCCACGATCCGCCGCTCGCCGGCGGGGATGTCCTCGCAGTACCGATGCACGTGCGCGACGAAGCCGGCGCGGTCGAACTCAGGTACGGGCACCTGGTCAGTCTAGCGGTCGCACCCGGCGCTCTCCCGGCGGGATCTCACCGGAGCCCCGGATGATCAGCCGCGTCGCGATCGTGCGGTGCTGGCTGGGCCCGGCGTAGCCGTCAAGGCGGGCGAAGAGCAGCTCTGCCGCAACACGGCCCATGGCGTAGGGGTCCTGGGCCACGACCGTGACACCCGGATCGAGCACGTCGGCGAGATCGAGGTCGTCGAAGCCGACGAGGGCGATGAGGTGCTGCAGGTCGTGACGATGGAGTGCGCGGACGGCCCCGCTGGTGACGAGGTTCTGGCTCGCGAAGAGGGCCGTGGGGGCCTGGTCTGCCGGCAGCTGAAGCAATCCCTCCGCCGCCTCCTGTGCGGTCGCGCGCGAGTCCAGATCGCGGAGGACGAGGCGCTCGTCGATGCCGATCCCGGCCGAGCGCAGGGCGTCGGCGTAGCCCTCCAGGCGGTCGCCGGCGGTAGCGATGTTGGCCAGGTCGCCGAGGAACGCGACACGGCGGTGCCCCGCGGCGACGAGATGCTCGACAGCCTCGCGCGCTCCCGACCGGTTCGTGGCCAGGACGGTGTCCGCATCGAGGAAACCCGGTGGGCGGTCGACGAAGACGACCGCGAGGCCAGCCTGGATCTCGTTGCGCAGGTACGAGTGATCGAAGCCGGCCGGCACCATGACGAGTCCGTCGACGCCCCGCGCGATCAGGGCACGGGCGACCTCACGCTCCTTGAGCGGGTCCTCGTTGAGGCTGGTGGCCATGACCGCGAGCCCGCGTTCGGACGCGGCATCGTCGACGGCGCGATGGACTGCGCCGAAGAACGGATTGGCCACGTCCTCGAGCATGAGGCCGAGCATCCCTGGGCCGCGTCCTCCTCGTCGAAGGCTCGAGGCGGTCAGGTTGGGCCGGTAGTCCAGCTGCCGCGCGGCACGCTCGACCCGCTCGGTCAGTTCGTCCGAGACCCCCGTCTCGCCGTTGACGACGCGCGAGACCGTCTTGATGCTGACCCCCGCGAGCGCCGCGACATCACGCATGGTGGCGCGACTGCCCACTCGTCCCCACCCCTCTGGCGCTGGCCCTGACAACGTTGTCAGGTGTTCGCGAGTCATCGCCTGAACCATAGGCCATGATCGCGTAGCTCACAATCCTTGACATCGCCATGCCCGTCGGTCTAGGGTGGACGACAACGTTGTCACCGACAGCGTGAGTCGCTGCCACCAGGCAGTACAGGGAAGGATGAGGAGGCTCGCTA
>JBFYUV010000224.1:0-8263 GCA_041299865.1 Chloroflexota bacterium | reverse complement strand
CCCTCGTCGCCGAGTTCAAGGCTGCCGTCAAGGCCGACACCGGCACCGACTTCCCGAGCGACCCGGAGCAGCAGCTCGACCTGGCCATCAAGGCCGTCTTCGCCTCCTGGTTCGGCAAGCGCGCCAACGACTACCGCAACAGCCAGAAGATCGCCCACGACCTGGGCACCGCCGTCAACGTCGTGACCATGGTCTTCGGCAACATGGGCGGCGACTCCGGCACCGGCGTGGCCTTCACGCGCAACACCTTCGACGGCACGAAGGAGCTCTACGGCGAGTACCTCGTCAACGCCCAGGGCGAGGACGTCGTGGCCGGCATCCGCACTCCCGAGGACATCAGCCACCTCAAGGACGAGATGCCCGCGGCCTACGAGGAGTTCCTCAAGATCGGGCACCAGCTCGAGGCCCACTACCGGGATGTCCAGGACCTCGAGTTCACCATCGAGCGCGGCAAGCTCTACATGCTCCAGACGCGTATCGCCAAGCGCACCGCTGCCGCGGCCGTCAAGATCGCCGTGCAGATGGTCGAGGAAGGCGTCATCACCGAGCGGGAGGCTGTCGCCCGCATCGAGCCCGCCCAGGTCGATCAGCTCCTGCGCGCGCAGTTCGACCCCAACGCCCGCAAGGGTGCCCAGAAGGTCGCCAAGGGCCTCAACGCCTCCCCCGGTGCGGCCGTGGGTCGTGCCGTCTTCAATGCCGACACGGCCGTGGAGTGGGTCGAGAAGGGCGAGAAGGTCGTCCTCGTGCGCGTCGAGACCAGCCCGGATGACTTCCACGGCATGGCCGTGGCGCAGGGCATCCTGACCGCCCGCGGCGGCGCCACGTCGCACGCGGCGGTCGTGGCTCGCCAGATCGGCAAGCCCTGCGTGGCCGGCTGCGCGGAGCTCCTCGTGGACTACGCCACAACGTCCGCCAAGTCCACCCTGACGGACGTGACGTTCGGCGAGGGAGATTGGATCAGCGTCGATGGCTCGACCGGCGAGGTCTTCGTGGGCGCGCTGCCGACGGTCGAGGCCCGCTTCGAGGATCAGCCCGAGCTGCAGCAGATCCTGGGCTGGGCGGACAAGATCCGCCGCATGCAGATCTGGACCAACGCCGACAAGCCGGAGGAGGCCGAGCAGGCCCGCGGCTACGGCGCCCAGGGCATCGGCCTCTGCCGCACGGAGCACATGTTCCGCGAGGGCGAGCGGCTCGAGATCGTGCGCGGCGCGATCCTCGTGGCCAACGTCGCCACCCGCGCCAAGGGCAAGGTCGCCGCCGGCGAGGCGCTCTCAGCTGATGAGAGTGAGGCGCTGGCCACGTTCGACGCCGCCATGGCCAAGCTCGAGGTCCTCCAGCAGGGCGATTTCGAGGGCATCCTCGCGGCCATGAGCGGCCTGCCGGTCGTGGTGCGCCTCATCGATCCGCCGCTGCACGAGTTCCTCCCCAACCTCGAGGAGCAGCTCGTCAAGGTCACTCGGGCCGGCGATGCTGCGACCGATGAGGACAAGGAGCTCCTGGCCACCATCAAGTCGATGCACGAGCAGAACCCCATGCTCGGGCTGCGCGGCTGTCGCCTGGGCCTCATGATCCCGGACTTCGTCAAGATCCAGACCCGCGCCATCCTCAATGCCGCCGTCGCGGTCAAGAAGGCCGGCAAGGATCCGCGACCGGAGATCATGATCCCGCTGGTGGGCCACGTGAACGAGCTCATCGCCACGCGCGCCCTGCTCGATGCCGAGGCGGAGGCCGTGGTGGCTGCCGCCGGCGAGGAGATCGACTTCAAGTTCGGCACCATGATCGAGATCCCGCGGGCCGTCTGGGTCGCGGACAAGATCGCCGAGCACGCCGAGTTCTTCAGCTTCGGCACCAACGACCTCACTCAGATGACGTTCGGCTACAGCCGCGACGACGCCGAGGGTGGCTTCCTTCTCAAGTACGTCGAGGGCGTGGCCATCCCGGGTGAGGACAAGCCGTACCCGATCCTCGCCGAGAACCCCTTCCAAACGCTGGACGACGTCATCGCCGACGAGATGCAGATGGCCGTGGACAAGGGCCGCTCGGCGCGCCCGAACCTCAAGGTCGGCATCTGTGGTGAGCACGGCGGTGACCCTGCGTCCATCCACAAGTGCGAGAAGATCGGCCTCAACTACGTGTCCTGCTCGCCGTTCCGCGTCCCGGTGGCGCGCCTCGCGGCGGCCCAGGCGGCCATGTCCGACGCGGGCGACCGCGACAAGTAGGCAGACCAGCGGCGAGCAGCGCCTGCCAGCGGCGGGTAGCGCCCGCCTCGCCTGCGTGACGCACAGGAAGGACCCGGTCGCCTTGAGCGGCCGGGCCCTTCGGATTCCAGGCACGTCGACGAGAGTCGGCGCCCGTGCGTCGGCGCGGCCTTCTCGAGGCGGCGCAGCAGGCTCGTTCGCCGCCGCCGAACGAAGGCCGGCTCGAGGGTATGCGAGGCCAGAAGGGGGAGCTGGGTCGGCACCTCCACGAGAGTCGGGCTTGGGCGTCGATGCGGGCCACCTTCCTGCTTGGTCCCACCAGCCGGCCCAAGTCGTGTATCCTTCGCGTCGTGCGAACTATCCGTATCGTTAACACTATGTTCAAGACCAGAAGTGATGGATGAAGCACGCTGCTGACGCCGCGGCCTCGGACACCGTCGAGGCCATCCTGGGTCACTTCGGTTCGCTGATGCGCCATGTGGCAGGCTGGCACGCGCCGGACTTCCTGGGCCTCGAGGTCACGATGTCCCAGGCCAAGTGCCTCTACGTCGTGTCCCTCCGCCCGCGCATCGGCATGTCGCCACTGGCCGAGCGGCTCAACATCGGGCTGTCGTCGGCGAGTGGCCTGGTCGACCGGCTGGTGGAGCACGGCTACCTCGAGCGTCACGAGGATCCCGCCGACCGGCGCCAGCAGCAGGTGCTCTTGACACCCGCCGGCGCTGCCGTCGTGGAGCGCATCCGGGAGCTCAACGCCGAGCTCCTGCGGCGGCTCCTGGCGGGGTTGACGGACACCGAGCTCCATTCGCTTCGCGTCGGCATGGCCGCTCTTGACCAGGAAGCCCGAACCATCAACCAGGCTGACTTCCACACGACTGCTGCGAGCCACGAAAGGATGACGTCATGATCCGTCTCACCCAATTCGCCCTTCGCGAGAAGTCGGTCATGATCCTGCTGGCGGTGGGCATCTTCCTGGCCGGCATCTACTCGTGGGGCCAGCTGCGCCAGGAGCTCATCCCGGACATCGAGCTGCCCTTCGTGACGATCATCACGCCGTTGCCCGGCGCCGGCGCCGAGGACGTCGCCAGCCAGGTCACGGAGCCGGTCGAGCGCTCGCTGGCCAACGTTCCGCGCATGGAGACCATGCAGTCGACCTCCTCCAACTCGCTCTCGCTCGTCTTCGCCCAGTTCGACTTCGGGACGGACCTCAAGGAGACCATCGATAACGTCGAGGCGGCCGTCGCACAGGCCGAGCTGCCTGAGGGTGTCGAGCCACAGGTCAGCTCCTTCGACTTCAACAGCCAGCCCATCATCGTGGCCACCGTCGCCCCGGTGGAGGGCGTCGACCCGGTCGAGGCGGCGGCCATCACCCGCGACGAGGTGGTCCCGGCCCTCCTGGGCATCGAGGGTGTCTCCACGGCCGAGCTGACCGGCGGCGCCACGCCCATCCTGGACATCGTCCTCGACCCGGCCAAGATGGCCGAGCACGGCATCTCGCTGCAGCAGGTGCAGGGCATCCTGTTCGCCAACCAGATCACCATCCCCTCGGGATCCATCGACGAGGGAAGCCTGCGCCTGCCCGTCTCCACGGAGCACCGCTTCGACTCCATCGAGGCACTGGAGAACCAGATCGTGGGCGCCAGCGCGCCATCAGGGGCCATGGGCGCGGCTCCCGCGGGCATGCCGGGCGCGGCACCCGCTGGGCAGCCAGCCGCCGTACCAGCCGCATCACCCAGCGCCGCTCCGGCTGCCGTCGAGGGCGAGCCCGCGGCCGAGGGTGACTCCGAGGGCGGACTGCAACTGCCCGACCTGGGCCAGCTCAGCGAGGCCCTGGCCGCCATCCCCATGCCCGTGACGCTGGGCCAGATCGCCACCATCGAAGTGCGCGAGGTCAACGCCAGCGGCTACGCCCGGACGGACGGCCAGCCCTCCCTCACGGTGAGCATCACCAAGCGCTCGGGCGCCAACACCATCAACGTGGCTGACGAGGTGGAGGCCGTCTTCGACGACGTCCGTGAGCAGCACGGCGACGTCGTCAGCATCGCCATCATCCAGGATCAATCGCAGTTCATCCGCGAATCGCAGACCGGGCTCGTCCAGGAGGGACTCCTGGGCGCCCTCTTCGCCATCATCGTCATCTACATCTTCCTGCGCAGCGCCCGCACGACCCTGGTCGCCGCCATCAGCATCCCGCTGTCCATCCTCATGGCCATCGCCGTGTTCGGCATCGCCGGCCTGTCCATCAACATCCTGACCCTGGGTGGACTGGCGGTGGCCGTCGGCCGGGTCGTGGACGACTCCATCGTCGTGCTCGAGAACATCTACCGACATCGCGGCATGGGTGACGACAAGAAGACCGCGGTCCTCAACGGCACCAAGGAGGTCGCGGGCGCCATCACCAGCTCGACGATCACCACGGTGGCCGTCTTCCTGCCGCTCGGCTTCGTGGGCGGCATCGTCAGCCAGTTCTTCCTGCCCTTCGGCCTGGCCGTGACCTTCGCACTGCTGGCCTCGCTCCTCGTGGCCCTCACCGTCATCCCGGTGCTGGCCTACTGGTTCGTCGACAGGACCTCTATGAAGCTCGGACCCGACGGCGAGCCGGAGATGACCATCTGGCAGCGGCTCTACACGCCGGTCCTCGTGGTCGCGCTGCGCAACCGACTCACCAAGTGGGGCACGCTGGGCGTGGCGACCGTCCTCTTCGTCATCGCCATGGCGCTCGCGCCGCTGCTGCCGACCTCCTTCATCGACGCTGGCGGCGAGAACTTCCTCTCCGTCACCGTGTCACCGCCGCAGGGATCCTCCACGGCCGGCGTCCAGGAGCGGACCATCCAGGCCGAGGAGATCCTGATGGCCAACGAGGACGTGGAACTCGTGCAGTCGACCATCCCGGGTGACGCTGACACGGGCGCCCAGGCCCTCCAGGCGGCCTTTGCCGGCCGCGCCTCCAACAGCGCCGTGCTGATCATCCGCCTGGCCGACGACGTCGACCTTGGCAAGGCCCGCGAGGACATCAAGCTGTCCCTCGCCCCGGTGGCGCAGGACGGCTTCGAGGTCACCATCTCCGAGCAGGACTTCACCGGTGCCGGTGGCGGCCTGGCCATCGTCGTCAGTGGCCAGAGTGCCAGCGACATCAAGCTCGCCAGTGACCTCATCGTGCGCGAGCTCAAGATGCTCGATGGGGTCGACAACGTGGCCAGCGACGCCGTGGCAGAGGCGCCCCAGATCTCCGTCGCGGTGGATCCCAACAAGGCGGCCATGATCGGCTCCTCCACCGCACAGATCGGCTCCGCCCTGCGCAGCGTGCTGGTGGGCCAGTCGATCGGCTCGTACTCGCTCGAGGACGGCCAGGTGGTGGAGACCATCCTGCGGCTCGACGACGAAGGCGTGGACGGTGTCGAAGGCCTCCGGGCGCTGCCCGTCAGCGGCACGGTGGGCACGCAACCGCTGGGCCAGGTGGCCAACGTCGAGCAGGTCGAGATCCAGGGCACCGTGACCCGCGTCGACGGTGCGCCGGCGGCCACTGTCTCCGCCGACATCACCACCGAGGACACGGGCGCCGTGTCGATGGAGGCGCAGGCCATCATCGACGAGCTTCAGGCGGTGGGGGCCATCCCGGAGGGCGTGACGACCACGTTCGCCGGCGCGACCGCCCAGATGAACGAGGCCTTCGGCGGCCTGTTCTTCTCGATGGGCGTGGCCATCCTGGCCGTCTATGTCGTCATGGTGCTGGCCCTGGGCTCGCTCCTGACGCCTTTCATCATCCTCTTCAGCCTGCCGCTGGCGCTCATCGGCGCCATCCCGGCCCTCCTTGTCACCGGCAACCCGCTGGGCATCAGCGCCATGATCGGCTTCCTGATGCTCATCGGCATCGTGGTCACCAACGCCATCGTGCTGCTCGACTTCGTGGAGCAGCTGCGGGAGCGCGGCGTGCCCACCACGGAGGCGCTGGTGAGGGGGGCCAACACGCGCGTGCGGCCCATCCTCATGACGGCCATCGCCACCATCCTGGCCCTGTCGCCGGTCGCCCTTGGCTTCGCCCATGGCTCGATCATCGCGGCGGAGCTGGCCATCGTCGTCATCGGCGGCCTGTTCACCTCGACCTTCCTGACCCTCATGGTCATCCCCGTCATCTACTCGCTCGTGGATGGCGGCAAGGAAGGCTTCCGCAAGCGCTTCATGCGCGGTGACGCGGACGAGCAACAGTCCGAGGTCGGGTCAGCGCCTCCCACTCCGGCCGCAGCCCAGGGCTAGGCGCTGGCCATTGGCGGCCCTGCCGGAAGGCGGCTCTTGGCCGAGAAGGCGTGCCGCGGTCAGCGCCAGGTGTCCGTCAGCGGCTGACCAGCCCGTCGAGCAGGCGGCGCGTGGCCGTGGCGACCTCGTCCACGGCCGCCTCGAAGGCGGCGGCATTGCGCTGCGATGGTGCGCGATAGCCACTCAGCTTGCGCACGTACTGGAGCGCTGCGGCACGGATGTCCTCGTCACTGACGGGGTCGCCGGCACCCCGCAGCGTCCTGATCGATCGGCACATGGCGGGGCATGGTAGCGCGGACGAAGAGGTCGCGGCTATGGGCGCGAGCGTCGCTCTCGCGCTAGACTTCCCACCACGCACCGGCACGCGGGGTCCCCTCCCAGGAGGGTGTGCCCAGATCCCGTCAGGCCGTGACGAGACCCTCGCACGACCCGAAAGGCATCCACCCCCGCATGAGCCGCTCCACGCTGACCCTCATCCTCGCTGCGCTCTGCCTTGTGCTGGCGGGCTGCGGGGACTTGGCCGCGGGCTCCGCGGGCGAGAAGGCTCGGACTGGCGGCGGGCAGGGCAAGGCGGCCGAGCGCGCCGCGCGTCCGACGCCCACCCCGACACCGACCCCTGAGCCGACGCGGGCACCCCTGCGGGTCGCGGACCTGCTCGGCAGTGATGGTCGCTTCACGGTGCTGCTCCTGGGCAGCGACGTCCGCGACGGGATCGTCGGCGAACGGACCGACGCGATCATCGTGGCCACCATCGACCCTGGCAGCGGCAAGGTGGCCATGGTCAGCCTGCCGCGCGACACGGTCAACGTCCCCGTCGCGCCCGGGGAGGCCTACGCGGAGCGCATCAACACGCTCTACTTCGACCTGCAGCAGTCGACCGGCAAGCGAAAGGCGGCCCTGGAGGGGGTGCGCGCCTCGCTCGCCTATGCCTTCGGGACGGAGATCGACCACGTCGCCCTCGTGGACTTCGACGGCCTCGTCAGGCTCATCGACAGCATCGGCGGCATCGAGGTCACGCTCGACGCGGCGATGTTGGACCCGACCATGCACCTCGGCGAGAAGGGCCTCAAGCTGAAGGCCGGCCCACAGAACCTGAGCGGCAAGGAGGCACTGGCCTTCACGCGCTCACGGCACACCAGCAGCGACTACGATCGCTCCCGGCGCCAGCAGCAGGTCATCGCCGCAGCCGCCGAGAAGGTGCGCTCGCAGGGAGTTGCTGCGCTGCCCGCTCTCGTCGAGCTGATTCGCAAGAAGACCCTGACGGACATCCCCATGCTGGCCGCCCCCGCCGTCCTCGAGCTGGCCCTCAAGGCTGACCTTGCGAACCTCCGCTCGGTGGTGCTCGAGCCGGTCCGCTGGGCGCGCCTCGTGCCCGGGACCTACGTCATCAGCCCCAAGGTCCTCGAGATCCAGAAGCTCTTCGACCGCATCTTCGACGAGTCCGAGTAGGCGCCGCGGGAGCCTCCCTCGAGCCAGTGCTCAGTCGACGAGCTTGCCGTAGAAGTTGACGACGAGGGTCGTGCGACCGCTGGGGTGGCGGGCCACGCCGAAGCCGGCCACGCGGAAGTCACGATCCTTGATCTGGTGCCAGTGGGCGCCGCCGTAGCTGGTCTCGTGGTACCAGCGGCGCATCCAGAAGACGACCATCTGTCGCGGTGTCGCCGCCCAGTGGCAGGCCAGGTTCTCACCGTTCGTATCATCCCGAAGCCCTACGGTGCGGAAGCGCTGGTCCGTGGTGGAGCCCAGGTCATGGCGGCACTGCCCGGCCGTGGCGATGCGTGCCGAGTAGGTGAAGGCGAAGATCGGAAGAGCGT
>JBFYUV010000223.1:0-7247 GCA_041299865.1 Chloroflexota bacterium | reverse complement strand
ATGGCGCCGACGGCCCCGTAGCTCACGATCCCGGAGAAGCCTTCTCTGGCCATCCCGAGCACGACCTGCAGCACGTTGAAGGCGCTCAGGGCGAGGGCCACCATCCAGGCCCAGCGCCGCCGGCGCCAGATGCCGTAGCCAGCGGCCAGGCTGGACAGCCCGATGACGGTCACCACCAGGCCCACGAGGACCGGGGTGACCCCTAGCGCCAGGTCGACGGCCTCTCGCTCGCCGGCGATCATGGCCACGGCGACCAGGGCGGCCAGCGCCAGCTCGAGGCTGCCTATGAAGGCCATCCAGGCGGCTACCCAGCGCAGGCCCGTCGGCTCGCCCAGCGCGGCCCTGGGCTCGGCGTAAGCGATAGGTGCGTTGACATCGAGTTGCCGGGCCCAGCGTTGCAGCTGCTGATGGACAGCCGGTGCTCCCACCAGTGGGTCGTCGTCCAGGACGAGGTCGGCTGGGTGGAGCAGGAACGGACGCGTCTGCGGCCCGCCCATGCCGCCATGGCTGCCCACCAGCTCCTCGAAGGCCGCCACCTCCTCCAGCTCCGGGTCGAAGGTGCTGTTGATGAGCAGGTCCCCGACGTTGGAGAAGGCATCCAGCCGGCGCATGTGGTCCGCGGCGCGCTCCCCGAAGAGGGCCAGCGGGTCTTCACCCTCGATGCGGTCGTCATCAAGGTGGTGAACGCCGCGGGCGCCGATCACGAGCGTGCCTTCGTCGGCGCGCACCATGATGAAGCCGATGCCCGCGTGCCCGATGAGCCCGGCCAGGAGGCCGGGGTAGCCTGCCTCGACCTGGGTGGCAGTCATCCGCTCCTGGAGCACCGTGAAGTAGACGTTGGCCAGGTTGCCGCTGGCGCAGACGACGACGTCGGGGCGCTCCGCTACCTTGGCCCGTGGGTCCGTCCCGCCGAGCTCGACGGCGCCATCGACGCTCCGGCTGCGCAGGGCCGCGGTCGTGGCCCGGCCGGCCATGCCCGGCCGCTGCGCAAGCTCGGTGAGCAGCGCATTCACCGGTCCATACATCTCGGCGCGGCCGGTCGCGGCGACGACATCCGCCGTGCCGCCCATGAGGCCGCGGATGAGCTCCTCGAGCGACTGCCCGTAGCGTTGCGCGAACGTGGCGCCCTGGCTCTGGCCGTGATCGGAGAGCAGCACGAAGCGGTAGTCACGCGGGGCATGCGCGGCTGCCCGCTCCAGCGACGCCACGACCTGGTCCACGCCGGTCAACGCCCGCAGGGACTCGATGCGCTCCGGCCCAGCGTGGTGGGCGATCTCGTCGTAGTCGACCAGGTCGGTGTAGATGATCGGCGTCGCCAAGGACATCGAACGCACCACGAAGGTCGTGTTCAGGTCGCGCAGCACGACGTTCGTGGCAGCGCGAAGGAAGGCGAAGGTCGTCCCGCGGTGGACGCGCGGCTGGATGTCCGAGATGCGCTGACGGCGTGCCTCCACGAGCTCCTTGAGGAACTCACCGACCGACAGGACGATGGTGCGGATGAAGGCCGCGGGATCCATGAAGTAGAGCGAGAAGGCGTCCACGTCCAGGTCACCGACCGCGTTGCCCATGTGGCTCATGACGAAGGCGCTGCGGCTCGCATCGCCGCTGAAGAGGTTGCCCACGCTGCTGCCGGCCGGCGCCAGCAGTCCCTGGCCATTCGAGACGCGCCGCTCGATCTCGGTCGCGTCCGCGGGCTTGTTGGAGACGAGCAGGCGCCCACTCTCCTTCTCGTACCAGCGGAAGGCCGGGATGTCGTCGTTGTTGCCGTGCAGGATGCCCGCCTGGCTGGCCGACGTCTGCGAGGGCGGCGGGCACTCCCACTCGGTCAGCGTGTAGGCGCCGGAGCGCACCCAGCTGGCCATGCGCGGCACGGTGCCGACGCGGATGGCGTTGCGCAGGATGGGGGCTGCCAGGCCGTCGATCTGGATGATGGCGAGGCCTGCCGGCCGGGGTCCTTCCGGGATGACGTCGCCTTCGATGCGCCGCGCCAGCTCGTCGTAGAAGGACTCATCCTCGTCGACGGCCAGCACGACGTTCACGACCGTCGTGGCCACGGTGAGGATGACCGCCAGCGACAGCGCCGGCAGGAAGCCGCTGATCTCCATGCCCGGCACGAGCGGTGCCGCCAGCACGATCATCGACGTGTTGATGAGCAGCGAGAGAAGACCGAAGGTGGCCACCGTCAGCGGCAGCGTGAGGACCACGATGATGGGCCGCACGAGGGCATTCAGACCGGCGATGACGGCTGCCGCGATGAGGGCTGCGAAGAGGTCCTCGACGAGCACGCCGGGCAGCAGGTGGCCCAGCACGAGCAGCACGATGGCTTGCAGGAACCACGTGAAGAGGACGCGTCTCGGTGCATGCTGGATGCGTTCGCGGGCCAGCCCGATGCTGCCCGACAGGCTGCGACGAACGGTGCCCCCGAGGCTCATGACCTTCAAGGGTAGCGGCTGGGTCGGTGGGCTGGCGGCCACGGCGCTCGCAGGGCGGCCATCCGGCGAGCAGGCCGCCCTCTGGCGACATACGCTGATGGAGAGACACCAGCCGGTCCGTGGAGGGACGAGGTGGGCATGCACGTCGCGGTCATCGGTGGCGGGTTCGTGGGGCGCGTCCACCTCGAGGCCATGCTGGGCCACCCGGCCGTGAGCGCTGTCTCCCTGGCGGAGGCGGACGCCGGCGCCCTGGCCGAGCTCGCCGGCCGCTACCCGCTGGCCCGTACCACGACCGACTACGGGGCCCTGCTCGACGATCCGACGGTCGACATCGTGGACATCTGCCTGCCCCACGACCTGCACCATCCGGTGGCCCTGGAGGCCTTCGCAGCGGGCAAGCACGTCATCGCCGACAAGCCCATCGCCAACACCCTCGCCGAGGCCGACGAGATGATGGCCGCGGGGGAGGCCGCCGCGCGCCGCTTCTACGTCGCCCTCAACGAGCGCTTCCTGCCCGTCCACCAGCGGGTCCGGGACCTCCTTTCCGATGGGTTCATCGGCCGGCCCAGCCTGGCACTCCTGGTCGTGGCCGGCGACGAGCTGTCCCGCATGCGCCTCCCAGGGCACTGGAAGGGCACCTGGGGCCGTGCCGGTGGTGGAGTCCTGGCCGACAGTGGGACCCATGTCGTGGACATCGCGCATCTCTGGTTCGGGCCGCCGGTGGCCGTGCGCTGCCACCTCGCCCGTCACGTCGTGGAGGTGCCGGACAAGGCGGACGACACGGCCTCCCTGATCATGGAGTACCCGGACCTCACGGTGACCATGGTGCTGACGTACGCTGCCGCGGGTCAGCCTTGGAGCGAGACCCGCGCCATCTGGGGCGAGGCCGGCTCCATCCACGTCCGACTCGAGGATGCGGAGCCCCTGGTCGCCTGGAAGGACGGCCGCCGCCTTCCCCAGGCCGCAGAGCACGAGGCCGACTGGTGGGCCTGGTCGGTGAAGCGGGGCCTGGCCCACGCGCTCGACTGCTTCGACCGCGACCTGCCCTTCGCCGTCACACCGGCCGACGCGCGCGCCGCGCTGCGAACGATCCGTGCCGCCTATCTCGCCGCGGGGGACGGCCGGCGTGTCGCGCTCGCCGAGCTCGGAGGTCCACGGTCATGACGCGCCGGTACGGGTTCCTGGCCGGCCTGGACTTCGCGGCCCTGCCCGCGGCGCGCGTTGCCGACGAGCTGGCGGCCCTGGGGTACGTGGCCGTCTCGTGGCCGCTGGCCCGCTTCGACCCGTCGGCCACCTCCGCGGCCGACCGCCGACAGCTTGTCAGTGACACGCGTACGGCCGGGCTGGCGGTCAGCGAGTGGGTCGTGCAGCTCGACTTCGTTCACCCGGACGCCGCGGTGCGTGAAGGCCGCCTCGGCCTGGCGGCCGATTCAGTGCGGGCGGTGGCTGCTCTCGACCTGGGCGGGCAGCCGGCGCCGGCGCCGGTCAACCTCTTCAGCGGCCCCGCGCCCTGGGACCCGGCCGCGCCACGCCTGGGCCGGGACCTCACGGAGGGGCAGGCCTGGGACATGGTGCGCGCGGCGTTCGACGTGCTGGTGCCGCTGGCCGAGGAGACCGGCGTGGACCTGGCCGTGGAGGGTGTCTTCGGCCATCTCGTCCACGATTACTACACGACGCTGGAGCTGCTGCGTCACTATGACTCGCCGCGCCTGGGCATCAACTTCGACCCCTCCCACGGCATCCTGGTGGGCAACGACATCCCCTGGGCGGTGCGCCAATGGGGCTCGCGCATCCGGCACATCCACGTCAAGGACGCCGTGGGCCGGCCGGGCATGTTCGGCGAGACCTTCATCTTCCCGCTGCTGGGGGAGGGGCAGGTGCCCTGGGCCGGCTTCCTGGCGGCCCTCGATGACATCGGCTACCGGGGGTATCTCAGCGTGGAGTTCGAGTCCTGGGACTACTACCGCCAGGTGCTGGGCGGCGACCCCATCGCGGCAGCCCGCCTGTCGATCGAGCTGCTCCGGCGACTCGATCCCGCCATGCACTGACTCGTTCAGCGGCCCAGCAGGATGTCGATCCCCGCCAGGACGAGGCCGAGCCTGGCGGCGGACAGGCAGCCGACGCGGTCGGTGAGCACCTCGCGGTCGAGGGTGATCATCTGCGTGACGTTGGCCACCGAGTCGCGGTCCAGCCCGCTCTGGCGAGCGGCCAGGAGGACGTTGCCCGGCGCATCCGCCCAGCGCAGGTTGCTCGTGAGCGGGACGCACACGACGGTAGCCAGGCGACTCCGGTTGAAGGCCTCTCCCTGGACGACCACGACGGGCCGCCGGTAGCCGGGCTCCGACCCCGCTGGTGCCGCGAGGTCAGCCCACCAGATGTCGCCCTGGCTGATCACCACTCGACGTCAGCCAGCGTCCGTCGTGCCGCGCGCGACACGAAGCCGTAGGCTTCCGACTCATGGCCGTCCTCCGCCCGGAGCGTCGCCAGCACGCGATCGACCGCCGCAGCGACCTCGTCCCGGTCGTGACGCGCGACATACTCACGCAGCGCGGTGCTGTAGATCTCGCTCCGTGAGCGGCCGGTGCGCTGCGCCAGGCGCTCGGCCTGCCGGAACACGCTGTCAGGCACGGAGACGGCGGTCTTCATACCCGGAGTATAACCATGCCTCGGCGAGGCCTTGGGGTGCCCCGCAGGCACCCCGGGCGCTACCAGGGGCTGCGCAGGTCGGTGCGGCGGGTGGCTACGACGGTCGCCACGGGCACCACGATCTCCTCGTAGCCATGCCGATGGCGGGCCAGCCGGGTCCGCGAGCGGTTCACACGGAAGCCGTCCAGGTGGCGCTCGACCTCCTCGGTGGAGACGAGGTACTTCTCTGCCATGCGCCCCTCACGTGCCAGTGCCACGTCGAACTCCGAGACCAGGATGGAGCCGCCCGGAGCCACGGCCGCAGCCGCCATGTCAAGCATCCGGCCGCGACCCATGCCCCGCGGCGGCAGCGCGAAGGTGGAGACGACCAGGTCGTAGCGGGAGGCTGGCAGCCAGGCGGTGATATCGGCGAGTTCCCAGACGATGGTGACGCCCGCCGCCGCAGCGGTGCCGCGAGCCTCAGCCAGCGCCCCAGCCGAGAGGTCCACGGCCGTCACGACCCAGCCGCGCTCCGCGAGCCAGATGGCGTTCTGTCCGGAACCGCAGCCGAGGTCCAGGGCCTTGCCCGGCGGCAGGTCGGCCACGACCTCGATGAGTCCCTCGTCCACGGGCGTGCGCGGTGTCTCCAGGGTCGCCAGCGGTGCGCGCTCGATCGTCGAGGCGGCCGAGGCCGTCCACTCGGGGGCGGTCACCCAGCCGAGGGCCCGCGCAGGCGCGACTGGGGACGCCAGCCCTCGTTCCGACGGGCGGGCGGGCACGTGCTCGCTGGTCATCCCGCGATACCGACTCCCTTGCCAGCGTGGCGCGCGGGCGCGCACGGCACGCGCCATTCTCCACACTCCGAGGATACGCCAGACGGCCCCCCAGACAGGTGCGTGGAGGCACCACCCGTCTTCACCGGGGTCCCGCTATCGTGACGGCATGGAAGTACTTCGACTGCATGGTGCCAAGGACGTCCGCGTCCACCAGGAACCTGATCCGGTCCCGGGCCCCGGGGAGGATCTCGTGCGTGTCACGGCCGTGGGCCTCTGCGGCTCCGACCTGCACTGGTACGAGGACGGTGGCATCGGCTTCGACAAGGTCGTCTCGCCGCTCGTGCTCGGCCACGAGATGGGCGGCGTCATCGCGGCCGGCCCGCGCGAGGGCATGCGCGTCGTTATCGAGCCGGCCAACCCCTGCGGCCACTGCGCCGCCTGCCGCGCCGGTGATGCCAACCTCTGCCCGAGCGTCAAATTCTGCGGCCACGCCCCTATCGACGGCGCGCTGCGCACCTACATGGCCTGGCCCCAGCGCCTCCTCCTGTCCATCCCGGACAGCATCGCGGACGACAACGTGCCGCTCCTGGAGCCGCTGGGTATCGCCCTCCATGCCCTGGACCTCAGCCATGTCCGGGCCGGCATGAGTGCCGGCGTCTTCGGCAGCGGCCCCATCGGGCTCATGATCATCCGTGCCCTGCGAGCCGCCGGCGTGGGTCGCATCGTGGCCACGGATGCACTGCCCCACCGCGTGGCGGCTGCACTCGCCTCCGGCGCGGACGAGGCCTACCTGACCGCCGTGGACGGTCTGCCCGAGGGCATCCATGGCTGGGAGCCGGTTGACGTGGCCTTTGAGGCGGCCGGCGAAGACGCCGCCATCGAGTCCTCCAACATCGCCGTCCGACTCGGCGGGCGCGTCGTCGTCGTGGGCATCCCGCCCACCAACCGGCACTCCTTCACGGCTCGCTATGCCCGCGGCAAGGGCCTGGCGCTGATCTTCGCGCGACGCATGAAGTTCATCCACATGCTGCAGGCCATCGAGCTCGTGGATCACGGACTGGTCTCGCTCGACGGGCTCATCACGAGCACCTACCCGCTCAGCGAGGGAGCGGCCGCCTTTGACGCGCTCGTCGCCCGCTCGGGATTGAAGATCATCGTCAAGCCGACCGAGTGATCGGCGGGACGGGCAGCAGAAGAGCCGCCCGACCCTCCCCCTTGCCGGGCGGCTCCCCTGATGGCGGCGCGTCGTAGCCGTCCGGCGCGCCGGCGGCGTCAGTCGGTGGTGTCGTCGAGGTGAACGCCTCGCGCCAGCAGGCCGCTGTCGTGGCTGAGGGGCAGAGGCACGCTCGGAGCCGGGGGCACGGTGCCGCCCGTCTGCCGCTGCACCCAGGGTGACGTGGCAGCCCCGGCCGGT
>JBFYUV010000222.1:0-4387 GCA_041299865.1 Chloroflexota bacterium | reverse complement strand
GTCGCCCTCGTCCTCCTCACGCTGCTCTTCCAGGCCTTCGTCTTCTGGCTGCTCGATCCGCTCATCCCGGACGTGACCGTGAGCGCGGGCCTCATCGGCCTGCTGATCGTCTCGTTCCTCTACGGCTTCCTGCAGGCCGCCGTGTCAGCGCTCTTCGGCCTCGGCGAGGACGATTCGTACTACGGGACGCTCGTGCGGACCATGGCCAGCCGCCAGCCGGGCATCACCAAGACCGACCAGCCCGGCCTCGTCATCATCCAGGTCGATGGGCTCTCCCACGACGTCATGAGCCACTCCGTCCGGGCGGGGCGCGTACCGGAGATGTCGAGCTGGATCCGGTCGGGCACCCACAAGCTGGGCCACTGGGATGCGCTGCTGCCCTCGACGACGCCGGCCAGCCAGGCGGGCATCCTGCACGGCAACAACGACGGCATCCCCAACTTCCGCTGGTGGGAGAAGAAGGCGCGCCGGCTGCTGGTGGCCAACCATCCCGAGGATGCCACCGTCATCGAGCAGCGCATCTCCAACGGCGAGGGCCTCCTGAGCCCGGGGGGTGCGAGCATCAGCAACATCTTCACGGGCGACGCCGACCGTGCGTTCCTGGTGATGTCCACCATCAAGGTCAAGGAGCGCGGCCTGGGCCAGAGCGACGCCTTCGCCTGGTTCTTCGTCTCCCCCTACAACTACCTCGTGATGGGCGCCAAGTACTTCGCTGAGGTCGTCAAGGAGCGGGTCCAGTCGTGGCGCCAGGTGCGCGCCGGCATGGTGCCCCACATGGGCCACCACCGCGGCTTCCCCTACCCCTTCGTGCGGGCGGCCACCAACGTCGCACTCCGGGCCCTGGGCACCTCGCTCATCATCCAGGAGATGTACCGGGGCACGCCGGTCATCTACATGGACTACACCGACTACGACGAGATCGCCCACCACAGCGGGCCGGAGCGCCCGGAATCGCTCGACGCGCTCGACGGCGTCGATCGGGAGCTGCGCACCCTGCTGAAGGCGGCCGAGGACGCGGCGCGCCCGTACCGCTTCGTCATCCTCGCCGACCACGGCCAGAGCCTCGGCCAGACGTTCCTGCAGCGCTACGGCGTCACCCTCCAGGACGTGGTCCGCTCGCTCATGGGCGGGGAGGCGTCCGTCGCCGCCGCCACGGCCCAGATCGAAGACTGGGGCCAGCTGAACACGTTCCTCGGCGAGGTCTCGGAGACGAAGGGTGTCAGCGGCTCGCTGGCCCGCGCCGTCACGCATGACCGCAAGAGCGGCGAGCAGGTCGAGCTCGGTCCAGACGAGACGCAGTACACGCCCGCTGGGGCACCATCTGCCGCGGCCGCCACCGGCAAGGGCGAGAAGGCTGGGGAGGAAGCCGAGCCGGCCGACCTGATCGTCGTGGCGGGCGGCAACCTGGCCCTCATCTACTTCAACGTCAGCGACGAGCGCATGACGCTGGGCGACATCGAGGCCGCCTACCCTGACCTGGTGCAGGCCCTGGTGGCGCATCCGGGCATCGGCATCCTCATGGTCCGCACGGCGGAGCACGGCGCCATCGTCGTGGGCAAGAAGGGCGTCCACTTCCTCGACGAGGACCGCGTCGAGGGCATCGATCCGCTGGCGCTCTACGGCGATCTCGCCGCGGCTGCCCTGCGGCGCCTCGACGGCATCGCCAACGTCGGCGACATCGCGCTCGTCAGTCTGTACGACCCGGAGACCGGCGAGATCGCCGCCTTCGAGGAGCTCATCGGCGCGCATGGCGGCCTGGGCGGCGCGCAGACGCGACCGTTCCTGCTGTATCCGGCCGACTGGGAGCTGGACCGGGGACCGCTCATCGGCGCCCCGATGGTCTATCAGCAGCTCCGGCACTGGATGGAGGAGCATCTCGGCATGCACTTCGGGCCGCACGCCGCACCCACGGCGACGAGTGAGCCCTCCACTGCCGGCGAGCCGCCCGCGGTCGCGGAGACGCCCGCCGCGGAGACGCCCGCCGCGGAGTCGCCTGCCGCCGGCTGACCACAGCGGCCGCTTCTCCGTCGTATGGCGGACCGGCCCGCCAACCGGATGACCGGCCCGGTCCAGCCCGGTCCGGATGGCCCTATCGTGCGCCGCTGACCTACCCGTAGGGTCTCGATATCGCCGCGCGCCTTGCGGGCCATGTCGTCGTACGGGCCCGTAGCGCACGGCCTCCGCTTGTGGAGGGCTCGATGACGACCGGACGGGAGAGGGAGCTCCCGCGCGTGGACGACCAGGACCTGGTCGACCGGATCATCGCCGACCAGGTCGGCCGCCCCGGCGCGCTGCTCGGCATCCTGGAGAAGCTGCAGGACCAGAACCGCCACACCTACCTGCCCATGACCACGCTCGAGTACGTGGCCGCCCGCACGGGCATCCCGCAGTCACAGGTCTTCGGCGTGGCCACCTTCTTCTCCCTCTTCAACCTGGAGCCGCAGGGTGAACACACGGTCGCCATCTGCCGCGGCACCGCCTGCCACACGCGTGGATCCCGGCCGCTGCTTGAGCGCGTCAAGCTCCAGCTTGGTCTCCAGGAGATCAGCGACGAGGCGGACAAGCTGACCCTCACCACGCCTGACCAGCGCTTCACCATCCGCACCGTGGCCTGCTTCGGCCAGTGCGCCCTGGCGCCCGTGGTGGAGGTCGATCACGCCATCCGGGGCCACGTCACCGAGCAGGCGCTCATCCGCGAGGTGGAGTCGCTGCGACGAGGGCGTGCCCGATGAAGATCGCCGACCTCTCCGGGTTCGCTGCCGTCCGCGAGGCTGGCCTCTCCAAGCTGCTCCCCATCCGGCCCCGCATCGCCATCGGCATGGGCACCTGCGGCTCCGGCAACGGCGCGGAGGGCCTCTATCGCGCCTTCGCCTCCGCCATCGACGCGCGCGGCCTCTCCGTGGACCTCGTTTCCGTGGGCTGCTTCGGCTTCTGTGCGGAGGAGCCGCTCGTCAACCTCTGGCTGCCCGGCCACCCCCTCCTCATGCTGCACCGTGTCCAGACCAACCACGTGGATGACATCCTCAACGGCCTCGCCGATGGCGTGCCGCCCCCCGAGGATCTGGTGCTCTGCAAGATCGAGGAGTGGGATCACCTCACCGGGCACGTGCGCTACGGGTCCGGCTACCCGGAGGTGCCGCTCTGGCACGAGATCCCCTTCTTCCACGGCCAGGTCAAGATCGTGCTGCGCAACTGCGGCCTCATCAACCCCGACGACATCGAGGAGTACATCGCCGTCGGCGGCTACCAGGCCCTCTACAAGGTCCTCATCGACCAGAACCCGGCCGGCGTGATCGAGCAGATCAAGGTCGCCCGGCTGCGCGGCCGCGGTGGTGCCGGGTACCTGACCGGCAACAAGTGGGAGTTCCTGCAGAAGGCCCCGGGCCCGGAGAAGATCCTCATCTGCAACGCGGACGAGGGCGACCCGGGCGCCTACATGAACCGCAACGAGATCGAGTCGGACCCGCACGCGCTGCTGGAGGGCATGCTCATCGCCGGCTACGTGACCGGCGCCTCCACGGGCATCATCTACGTGCGTGCCGAGTACCCCATCGCGGTCCTGCGCCTGGAGCGCGCCATCGAGCAGGCGCGTGCTTACGGCGTCCTCGGATCGGATGTCCTGGGCCGTGGCTTCGACTTCGACATCCAGACGGTGGAAGGTGCCGGTGCCTTCGTCTGCGGCGAGGAGACGGCCCTCATCGCCTCGCTCGAGGATCGTGCCGGGCGGCCCCGGCCGCGCCCGCCCTTCCCGGCCCAGAAGGGCCTGGACGGCAAGCCCACCAACATCAACAACGTCGAGACCTGGTACAACATCGCCCCCATCGTCTCGAGGGGCCCGGCCTGGTTCGCCGAGATCGGCAGCCCCAAGTCGGCCGGCACCAAGGTCTTCTCGCTGGTCGGCAAGGTGAAGTCCACGGGCCTCGTGGAGATGCCCCTGGGTACGCCCTTGGCGCGCTTCATCTACGACGTCGGCGAGGGCGGCACCAACGGCCGCGACATCAAGGCCGTGCAGACGGGCGGGCCCTCCGGCGGCTGCATCCCGGCCGAGATGTTCGACACGCCGGTCGACTACGAGACGCTCGCCCAGCTGGGCTCGATCATGGGCTCCGGCGGCATGGTCGTCATGGACGACGACAACTGCATGGTGGACGTCGCCCGCTACTTCGTGGAGTTCACCCACTCCGAGAGCTGCGGCAAGTGCGTCCCGTGCCGGGTCGGGCTCGACAAGTCCCTGCGCCTGCTCAACGGGATCACCGAGGGCACGGCCACCCTCCGCGACATCGACCAGCTCGACGAGCTGTGCCGGATGATCCGCGACACCAGCCTGTGCGCCCTCGGGGGCAGCGCCCCCAACCCGGTCCTGACGAGCCTGCGGCACTTCCGCCAC
>JBFYUV010000221.1:0-7403 GCA_041299865.1 Chloroflexota bacterium | reverse complement strand
AGCGCCGTCTCGGCCTCGGAGGCCGAGCGGCCCACGAGATCGGGCACGGCGACCTGCTCGGGTGCGATGGCGATATCCACCTCCACCGTCGACCCACGCAGCACCATCGTGCCCGCTGCCGGATCCTGATCGAGGATGGTGTTGGGCTCCACCTCGGTGGTCTCCACTGAGGTGGTCCGGAGTACCAGTCCGAGGGAAGCCGCTTCCGCCTGGGCGTCCGCCAGCACCATGCCCTCGAATGTCGGCAGGGCCACGAGCGCGGGGCCGGTGGAGACGACGTAGGCGACGGCCGAGAGGCGGGCCACCTCGGTGGCGGCCACGGGGGCCGAGCTGATGACGTTGCCGGCCACGATCGTGGCGTGGCTGGCCTCGCTGCGGGTCCCGGCCGCCAGGCCGGCATCGGCGAGGGCCTTGAGGGCCTCGGACTCGGGCAGGTCGATGATGTCGGGCACGGCCACCAATGCGGGACCGCTGGAGACGACGTAGGCGACGGCCGAGAGGCGAGCCACCTCGGTGGCGGCCACGGGGTTCGAGCTGATGACGTTGCCCGCCACGATGGTGGCGTCACTGGCCTGGGTGCGGGTCCCGGCCGCCAGGCCGGCATCGCCGAGGGCCTTGAGGGCCTCGGACTCGGGCAGGTCGATGATGTCGGGCACGGCCACGGTGGGCGTGGCCACGGCCACGGACAGCTCGATGGTGGACCCGACAGCCACGGCCTGGCCGGGAGGCGGTTGCTGACCCAGCACGGTACCGGGCTCCACGTCGTCGTTTTCGACCGAAATGACCCGGACGACGAGCCCGTAGTCATCGGCCGTGAGCTCAGCCTCCTCGAGGCTGAGGCCCTGGAAGTTGGGCGTGTCGACCAACGCTTCAGCCGATGGACTCGCGCTGGGGACCTCGGTCACGACCGGCGAGGGCGAGAGCGTCACGTCCGGCGAGCCGGAGTCGAAGGGGCGGAAGAGGAGGATGACGATGGCAAGAGCCACGATGAAGGCGCCCACGAGGATGCCCCCCACGAGCAGCACGGGCGTGCCCTCGTCGGATGGCTCGCCGTCCATGCCGGGCGGCGGCGGGGGCGGCCCCTCAGGGGGTTCGATCGTCACCTCTGGCCGGGCGGCCAGCGCAGCCAGGGCGGCCTCGGTGGCTTCCGGATCGGGCGCCACGGGCGTCGTCGTCCAGGCTGCGGCGCCAGTCGCGGCGGCCATGCCGACGCCTGCACCGACAGCCAGACCAGCAGCGCCTGCCTCCTCGTCGGCAGCGTCCAGCTCAACGGTCTCGGCGTCGGGCTCTCCGGCGTCGGGCTCTCCGGCGTCGGGCTCTCCGGCGTCAGGATCTCCGGCGTCCTCGTCGGGGTCCAGGGCCTCGGCGTCTGGCTCTCCGTCGGGCTCTCCAGCGTCCTCGCCGGACTCGATGGCAGCCTCTGACGGGTCCTCGCTGGCTGCAGGAGGGAGTCCGGCTTCTGCGCCGGACACTTGGTCAGCGACGGGCTCGACCTGCATCGGGTCGGTCGAAGCTGCGGTGGGATCAGTGGAGGCAGTGGGGTCGCCGGGATCCGGCCGCTGATCAGTCATGGCAGGCGGACCTTAGGTGACTTCTGCTCCGCGTGCGAGCACCCTGGGTGAGTCACTTGGGTCGTTCCCGGCACAAGTGTCCGATTCTTCATCGTCCGCCGCTCCTCGCTTCACGTGCCCACAAGCCGAGGGATCAGGGCGAGACACCAAGGGCTGTTTCCATGGTGTCCAGCGTCGCCTCGCTGTCGGCCAGCAGGACAAGTACTGGAGAGGATAGTCCTCCGCTCAGGTCGGCATTCGAGACCGCCTGGGCCCCTGACAGATCCCGCATGGCATCGCGGGCGGCCTCCTTGAACTCCCTGGCGTCAGCCTGGCTGTCCCAGTCGGTCTGCCAGACGACGGCCCAGGTACCGCCCGGCCCATCCAGGCTCACCAGGCGGTCACCACCCCAACCGGCGGCCGCGTCAGCGCGCGGCAGGCGGGCCGGCAGGACCGGGAAGAGCGACCGTGCCTTCCGGCCATCCGCCACCCACACGCCGATCTGCATCTCGCCCAGGGTCTGCTCGTAGGAGGTCGTCCAGTCGGGCCCGAGCAGCGCTCCCACATCTGGCAGCTCGATCTCGACGGGGAGCTCGTCGGGGTAGAGCTCAGGGTGAAGGATCTGCTCGGTCGAGACCGGCTGCGCCTGCCAGGCCTCATCCACGGCCGGCCAGTCGCCACGGCCCCGGATGGCGTTCACGAAGGCGAAGCCGTCGATGTAGGGAAACTCCAGCTGCCGGCGCAACAGGACCGGCATCTCTCGCAGCGCCTTGCTGTCCTGCTTCGTGAGCGCGCCGGCGGACACGGCCAGCAGGTCGGCGAGCTTGAGTTCGCGGGCCGCCCAGTCGTACATGATGGCAGTGGCATCGCCCTCGACCAGAGCCTGCTGAGCGAGGATGGCGTCCGAGCGGTCCAGCTCCCTGATGCGGCGGGCCTCCAGGTCGTATGCCGCGTCCTGGAGGGCGTGCCCGTACTCGTGGGCGACGACGACCGATTGAAGAGCCCCGATCCGGCGAGCCGGACCGATGAGCGAGAACGTGTCCGACCTCGGATCGTAGTACGCCAGCACCTGGTCGTCGTAGAGCGAGAGGATCAGCTCACCAAGGTCGTCGTCCGCATCGATGAGCCCGAGGCGGGTGAGGGCGGCGTCCTCGGCGGCGATGTCGGCGTCCGAGTATTCCTCGCGGAAGAGGGCTTCCAGCTCAGCCGTGAAGGTGTCGGCGTCGATGACGCGGTACCTCACGCCGTCGGCCGGCGGGAGGCCACGGATGGGGTGCACGGAGTCGATGACCGCGTTGACCTGCCTGACCATCCTGGCGTTGAAGCCTTCCGGCAGCGACACGGCCTCGCCCGAGGAGACCGGCGGCGACGCATCCGGTGCTGAGGCCAGGCCTGTCGGAGCAAGCGGCAGAAGGGCCAGGGCCAGGGCGGCGGAGCGGGCAAGCCACGCCCGGCGCGGTACCCGCGTGGAGCGACTGACGTTGGCTGTCATAGGCAGGCATTCTGACAGCGCTAGCGCGAGGCCCCTTTGCGGTCAGCCCGCGGCGCTCGAGGTCTGCGCGAGATACCCGTGCCGGCGCCGAGAGCCGGTGTGCGTTTCTTCATCGTTCGAGGTCTGGCGCCTTCATCGTCGAGGGCTACTCTCTGCTCACGGAACCGCGAAGCATCCCTTCACAGTTCCCTCTCCCTCCCTCTGGAACGAGGGGCGCCGATTGGGCAGGCGCCCCTCGTTCCCTTTGTGTGCCCCACGTGTGGCACCATCCTTGGTCATGGAGATCACCTGGTTCGGCGCATCGTGTGTTCGGCTGAAGGGTCGGGAGGGAGTCGTCGCGGCGGACCCATTCCGTTCCATCGTGGGACCGACCGGTCGCGGCATCACGGCTGACATCGTCTCGTACGGCTACCCCGACGAGTCAGAGGTGGTGGGGCGCGGCGCGAGGTCCAAGGCGGACGTGGTCTCGCGCCAGCTGGGCGTGCCGCTGCCGAGCAGCCTCGAGTCGGCGTACGTCCTCGATTCGCCGGGTGAGTACGAGGTCCACGACGTGATGGTCGTCGGCGCGCGCACCTTCCGGGACGCCGAGCGTGGCGGCAGGCGCGGTCCGAGCACGGCGTTCGTGTACGAGCTTGACGGCATCTATACGGCGCACCTGGGCGACATCGGGCACGTGCTAGACGCGGACACCATCCGCGAGATCGGCCACGTGGACATCGTCTGCCTCGGGATCGGCCCACAGCTCAGCGCGGCCCACGCCGCCGAGGTCATCGCTCAACTGGACGCGGCCATGGTCGTGCCGATGCCCCTGATAGACGCCGCGGCCGCTCCTGATGGCGACCTGGCACGGTTCCTCAAGGAGATGAGTGCCAATGACCCGCAGTCGGTCCCGCGGCTCAACGTGACGATCTCGTCGCTGCCCGCCGAGACCACGATCGTCATGCTGGAGCAGCGCGGCAAGACCTGAGGCCCCAGCGCACTCCGTGGGGGCGCTCGTCTTCTGTGGATCGTCGGCGCTTCAGTGCGCCGAGCGGGCCGCGGCCAAGCGCAGCTCGAGGACCATGCCGGGCTCGTAGTGCCGGATGCGCAGCCAGCCGGCCGCCTCGCGGACGCGATCCTCGAGCAACCTGCCGGTAGCGACGCCGATGTGGTCGGCCACATCGAGCAGTGCGGCCGCCGGTGCCAGCCCGATGAGCTCTGAATCGAGCATGCTCACGCCTTCGTTCCGGGCCAGTCGTTCGACCGTCTCCCAGATGTGCCAGAGCGACGTCCTGGCGTGGTCGAGCACGTTCATGGAGAGCTGGACGCACCCCTGCGACGCCAGGTCGATGCCTAGCGCCTGCACCGCCGGCAGCCCGCCATCGCGCTCGCGGACCTGGCTGGCCAGTCGTCGCGCGACCGCCACGTCCGTCGCGGACAGTTGGATGTTCCAGGCGATGAGGAAGGGCCGCGCGCCCACGACGGTGGCGCCGGCCGTCGGGTGCGGTGTGTCTGGCCCGAAGTCCGGCTCGTGGGCCGGCTGGCGCATGGCCTCCGCGAGACCCTCGAATCCGGGCCGCCGGATGTCGGCCAGGACGCGCCGGTCGGGGCGGATGGCGGCCTGTGCATAGAGGAAGACGGGCAGGTCGAACCGCTCGGCCAGGGTGGCTGCGAAGCGGCGCGCACCATCGACACACTGCTCCATGGTCGTGTCGCCGAGGGGCACGAAGGGGATGACATCCACGGCCCCGATGCGCGGATGCTTGCCCCGCTGCACGCGCATGTCGATGCGTCCGATGGCCACCTCGACCGCACGCTCCATGGCCGTCATCACGCGGCCCGGGTAGCCCGCCAAGGTGTAGACGCTACGCTGATGGTCCGCGTCAGCCGTCTGGTCCAGGAGCCAGACGCCCGTGTGGCCGCGGATGACGTCAGCGATGGCATCCAGCGTCTCGAGGCTGGAGCCCTCGCTGAAGTTGGGGACGCACTCCACGAGGCTTTCCATGCCATCCGTCCTAGTGAAGCTCGATGCGCATCACGGGATAGCGCTCATCGGCGATGGCCATGACGAAGCCGCAACGCTCCCAGAATCGTGGGTGGGCCGTGGATGCCTCGTCAACAGCAAGCGTCAGGTCCGGGTAGGCCTCCGCAGCCGCGAAGCCGCGTGAGGCCAGGTCACTGGTGACCGCGCTGACAAGCTCCGCCCCCATGCCCACTCCCCTCGCCTCGACGGCGGTGGCGACGCAGGTGATGACCGCGGGCAGGGGCGAGCTGGGAAGGCCCGGGTACAGATCGCGGATCTGCTGGGCCCGCGGATAGGCGGACAGCGGCCCGAACTGCGCATAGGCCATGGGCGACCCGTCGATCAGCAGGACCTTGGCATAGGAGCCGAAGACCGCAAGACCTCGGGTCAACAGGCGCAGCTTGCGCGGCGTGTCGGCAGCGAACCGCCGTTGCGGTGTCGATGCGGGGAGGAACGGGTTGATGGTGGGCACGGTGACGGCATCATCCGCGCCCGCGTCGGCCAGGAACGCACGCGGGTCGGCCGACGGCCCACCAGGCGCGGGAGCGAAGGGGTTGAAGGCAGGCTCTCTGGCCGGAGCAGGAGCGAACGGATTGTCAGGCACCGCTCGTGGGGTCCCGCCGGATGCGGGAGCAGGGCTCGCCTGCCACCACGATGCCCGCGCCGTCTTCGAGCCACGGACGCCGTCTTCCCAGTAGTCGCAACTGCGGTGGTCGAAGCGCGGGTCGGCGCAGGGAGGCAGGAGTGCCAACGAGGCTTCTTCGGCGACATCCACGATCTCGACGCCCGGGCGTGTGCTCACCCGATGAGTCTAGGGCCGTCAGACCCCGAACCGGAGGCTCGCGGCGATGGCTTCGAACATGACCTCCGCGTCCTCGAAGCCCTCTTGCGACGCCACGAAGCAGACGAGGTAGGCGTCACCACCGAAGCGGAAGAGGTACGAGCGCACCTGGATGGCACCGAGGTCCGGGTCCTCGAGACTGAAGTCGAAGCGCACGCCCCGAGCGGTCGGCAGCGTCACATCATCACGGAAGGGACCGCCGTTGAGACCCGGCAGGCCGGAGATCTGGTCCTTCACGAGCGACTTGACGGCATGGGCCTGCTGGTCGTCGGTCGGCTGCGCGAGGACGATGAGGAGTGGGGGCAAGTCACCGAGAGCGCTGGGGTCAACAGCCACGGCGCTGACCCGTGAGTTGGTCGCGTCCAGGACGTCCTCGATGCGCAGCGCGAGGTCCGGGGACTCCACTGAGACCGCGTCCACCAGCTCGCTTGTCTGGGCGTCATCGACGGCAGCGCCACTCCACCCCGAGGGCAGCACCATGGCATACCCATCCGGATGGGGCCACCACGTCGGCTCGCCGGTGCCTGCGATGGCATCCGGAATCTCGACGACAGCCCCGGACGGGGACGCGGGCGCCCCGAAGGGGTCGAGCAGAGCTTCGAACACGGCACCCGTTGGGGCGCTGCAGCCTCCTGCGATGAGGCCGGCCAGCGCCACGACGAGGATGCCGACTGGGGTCGTTCGGCTCGTCATTCCGCCGCAAGGATGCCCCAGAAGCGCAAGACGTGCAGGCGAACCATCTGGCCCTGCGCGCGGTGACCAAAGCCTCAGCGGGGATACTGGGAGCCGCTGCTATAGTCGATGGACAACTCGCAATAGCACGCCTCACCTTCGGGGTCGGGTGCAATCCCCTACCGGTGGTCGGCAGATGGGCCAGGTTGGCCGCTGCCAGCCCACGAGCCGCTGCTCCACGCGGCGGTCGATCCCCTCGCAGGGAGCCGACGGTCACAGTCCGGATGGAAGAAGGAGAGAGGCGACCGCCGACGATGTGTCGGTGCATGTCGCTCGTGGCGCGCTCGCCGGCAGATGTCCGGCCGCGTCTGTCCCTCTCCGGTCGATCCCGACGACGGGGCCGGAGGTTGCACGACTGGACGCCATCGAGCTCCGCGGGATCAGCCGCAGCTTCGAGATCACGGGCACCCGCCTGGTCGCCCTGGAAGGGCTGGACCTGCGCGTGGCCGAACGCGAGGTGGTGGCCATCGTTGGCCCCAACGGCTGCGGGAAGTCGACGCTCCTGCGGGTCATGAGCGGCCTGCTGCCTCCCGACCGTGGCACCGTCCTTTCCTTCGGCTCCAGCGTGGCCGGTGTCGACCCACGCGTCGGGCTGGTCTTCCAGGAGCCGCGCCTGCTGCCGTGGCGGACCGTGCTGGAGAACGTGGCGCTGCCCCTGGAGCTGGCTGGTGTCGCCCGCGCCGAGTGCCAGGCGCGAGCGCGCGACGTGCTGGCCCTGACCGACCTCGAGTCCTTCACTGGAGCGATGCCCCATCAGCTTTCGGGCGGCATGGCCCAGCGAGCCGC
>JBFYUV010000220.1:0-3674 GCA_041299865.1 Chloroflexota bacterium | reverse complement strand
GATCGCCGCCGAACGCCGCTGGGCTGCCGCCCGGGCGAGGGGCTGCCGCCCAGCCGATCGCCGCCGAACGCCGATGGGCTGCCGCCCAGCCGATTGCCGCTGAACGGCAGATCTCGACGCGGTGACGGTCCCTGACACCCCGATTCGATCGTTCCTTGCCGTTGGCTGGCAGAGACTGACGATCTCTGTCACGTAGTGGCAAGGATCAGCAGATCCGGCTTCTCACTGGTCGAGATCTGCCACCCCGTGGCAATCGGGCCTGGTCACGCCGCCACGGGTGCCAGCCAGGGCCGGCACGTCACCACGTGGCGCTCCAGCCTGGCGCCCCGCCCGGTTCCAGCGCGGACCGGGTCAGAGCAGGACGATGGCGCTGCCACCAGGGTTGGCTGGGACGGCAAGGCGCTGGAGCGCGACGCGGCCTTCCACGGGGAAGGCGGACCGGAAGCCCTCCCCGCAGGCTCTCACGAACGCGCGGTTGTGCCGAGTATCCGCGAGCAGCAGGATGACGTGATCCACGTCGCCATCCCGTTGCTTGAGCGCGAGGCGCCGCTGCAGCTCCTGCGAATCGCGGGCTCGAGTCTCTGCCTCGACGCCGATGCGGATGGCACTCACGACGATGAGCGCATCCCACGCGCGCAAGTCCCCGGCCACGCGCATCGGTACCTCTGTCCGCCACCGCGCTCCCGCTCCGAGCCGACCGTGGAGGCGCGCGAGCAGCGTGAGATGCGCGTCATCCCGGAGAGGCCGCCCGCCCGGGTACGCGCGCACGCTCAGGTCCAGGCCCACGACCGCCAGGGCCCGGCCAAGCTCAAGCAGGGCCAGGTTGGGCACCGCCCCACGCTCCATCCGGCTCCAGGCCGAGGCCGAGACCTCGATGGCTCGACCCGCATCCGTCTGGCTCAGGTCAAGGCCAAGGCGTGCCGTTCGCAGCTCGCGACCCATGGCCGCCAGCACTTCCGACATGAGCCGCTGCGCGCGCTCGTCCCGCTTCTCATGGCCCGCCATGGTCCGATGATGGCGCCGCGCCCTTACGCGCCTCTTGCTGCGGACATGGCGCGGACGTGTGACCCAGAGGGACGTGACCGCGGGTATGGTTCTCAGCTGTGGACCCGGCCAACGTCGGCCCCCTGCTCCTGCCCATCGCCCTGCTGGTGGTCGCCGTGTCAGCGACCGCCGTGTATCGGAACCGCTCACGCTCCGGGCGCCCAGCGGACGCGGGTGCGCCGCCCCAGGGCATGGTCATCCACGCAGGCGACCTAAGCGGACTGGCCAAGTCAGGTGCGCTTGTCGTCGACGGACGAGAGGGATGGTACTCAGGCGGCCTGGACGAGATCGTCAGCGGGACGCGGTTCTTCGGGTACCGGATCGAGTGGGTATCAGATCGTGCGGCCCCGGTGCGCCTGGACCTCCTCTTCCGGGGGCCTTCGGCCGAGGCCGACCGGCTGGCCATCATGGCGGTCGAGGTAGATGGCGAGATACTGTTCCCCGACGCCAGGACGACTCGCGACATCAGGAACGTCCTGGTTCGTGCCGAGGTCGAGTCGGCTGTGCTGGGCATCCGTGATGCCGCCGCCAAGGCCAGGATGGGACAGGCGGGGCCCGTGGCGCAGCACCAGGCAGAACAGGCGGACTGCATCCGGGAGAAGTCGGAGCGCGTCTGACGCACGTCCCGGACCCGGCAGGACTCCGGGTCAGGCGAGACCGTCAGGCTGAGCTACCACTCCGTGCGGGCAGTGACCGTCGGTCGTTGGCGCTCCTGTTCATTGGCGCTGAACATCTCTACGTCCTTCCAACCGAACAGGGGACGTAGGAGGACACCGGGCAGTCGGTGGATACTCGACACGTACTGGTACACCTGCTCGTTGAAGAGCTCGCGGCGGCGGGCGATGAGCGTCTCCAGGCGCTCGATCTCCTCCTGCAGCGCCATGACGTTCTGCTGCGAGCGCAGGTCCGGATAGCGCTCCACGACCGCGAATAGCGAGCGCACCGCGTGGCTGGTCTCCTCCGAGACGACGGCCTGATCGTGGATGGAGGCCTCCGGCTGGTAGCGCGCACGAGTCCGGGTGACCTCCTCGAGCACGCTCTGCTCGAAGGCCATGGCACCGCGGACGGCCGATACCAGCGCGGGCAGCTGATCGTGGCGCTGCTTGAGGGCCACGTCGATGTTGGCCCAGGCCCGCTCGCAGCGGCGCTGCAGACCGATGATGTCGTTGTAGGTGACGACGGCGAGGAAGAACGCGAGGACGATGGTCAGGATGCCCGCAACGAGGAGCGCCAGCTCGATGGCCATGCCTACAGGCTACCGGTCAGAACGGCCCCAAGAGCCAGCGTGCAGCACACCGCCATGACGGCCCCGACGAGACCCAGCAGGAAGGCGAGGTCATGCTGTTGCGTGGCTGCCTGCGGGGTACCGCGGTAGATCGCGAGCGTGCCATCCGGGGCACGCGCCAGCACGAGCTCGTCAGCTGGGATCTGGTAGCGGTCCATGGCCACCTCGTGGGCCGTCGGACCGGCGACCGGCGGCGGCTGGGCATCCGGATCGAGCTCCGGGGGGCGCGTCGGCTGACCGATGCCGAAGCCCGGGATGGCCGCGTTGCCCCAGGCCTCCTCGGGGCTTGCCGCCAGCTCGCCGGCTTCGCGTGCGTCCGCGATGTCGTCGGCGATGGCCCGGTCCACGTTGCCGCCGCTGCCCATCGCTTCGAGCTGCTGGCGGACATCCGCCCAGGGCAGCGCCTGACCGACGATCGTGACGGTCTCGCCGACCTCCAACCGGGCCTCCCGGTAGCGGCGGCCGCCGCTGGTCGCCAGGCTGCCTCCCAGGATGGCTGCGCCGACGCCATGGCTTGCCTCCAGCGATGCCGGCCGGTCGATCGTCAGCAGGGCGTCGATGGCCGCCTGGCGCTGGGCATCGGTCATGTCCTCGGGGTCGTTCGGCTGGACCATGTCGTAGCTGGCTCCACGCCGCCGCTCGAGGCCCGGCGGCTCTGTGCCGGTCAAGCTCGTCGACTCGTCGAAGTCGGTACCGATCTCCCAGCGCGCACCGGTGGGCGCCACTCGGATCTGGCCCCGGCCATCCGTGATCCGGAAGTGCACCGCGCGCTCCTCGTCGAGGAGGACCCGGCGGCTGTCGTCGGTCGACTCGATGCGGGCGCGGTACCAGACGCAGGGCCGCGACCGGAGCGGTGAGGTGAGCAGCTGGTCGACGGCCTGCACGAGCCCGCTGACGCGGACCTCTCCGGCCGCCAGGCCATCCAGGCTGGAGGTCGCGACGGCGGAGACGAGCCGGTCGCGGCGGTAGGCCACGAGGCCCCGGGCGAAGAGTACGACGCCGCCGATGAGACCCATGAGCGCCAGGCCGAGCACGAAGCCGGGTGAGTCATCCATGTCGCGCTCGATGCTAGAGCCCGCGTCGGTGGACTGGAAGGGCGCCGACAGTACCCCCGTGCAGGTCGCGACGACGCATCGACGCCCTCTGCGGCCGGGAATAGACCTCGACGGGAGCAGGCCCCGAGATGCTATCCTTCCGCCGGCGCCCCTCACCGCGGCGGCGCTTGCGGACGCTGCGTCTGGACTCACCCGACGCGCGCCGTGGACGCGTTCCGGCGTAGCTCAGTGGTAGAGCGGGCGGCTGTTAACCGCTTGGTCGTAGGTTCGAATCCTACCGCCGGAGCCAA
>JBFYUV010000219.1:0-5503 GCA_041299865.1 Chloroflexota bacterium | reverse complement strand
ATGGCTCCTGGCTCCTTGCAGCGATCGAGCACGGCGATGGACCTGACCGTGGCGGGCAGCGCGTCCACCAGCTCCTCGGCCGGGAACGGCTGGAAGAGGCGCACCTGGATCATGCCCACCTTCTCGCCGCGTGCGACGAGCGTCTCCACGGTCTCCTGGGCTGCGCCGGTGCCGGAGCCCATGATGAGGATGACGCGCTCGGCATCCGGCGCGCCGCTGTAGGTCACCAGGTCGAGGCGACGACCGGTGCGCTCGCCCAGCTCGGCCATGACCTCCTTGACGATGCCCGAGACGGCCATCATGTAGGGGTTGGCCGCCTCACGCGCCTGGAAGAAGACGTCCGGGTTCTGGGCGGTGCCTCGCACCACCGGAGACTCCGGCGTCATGCCTCGGCCGCGGAAGGCCAGCACGTCCTCCTCGCGCACCAGCGCGCGCAGGTCGTCCTGATCGAGCACGGCGATCTTGTCCACCTCGTGCGAGGTGCGGAAGCCGTCGAAGAAGTGCAGGAAGGGGATGCGCGAGCGCAGCGTGGCCACGTGAGCGACGAGGGCCAGGTCGTGCGCCTCCTGGACGGAGGCCGCAGCCAGCATCGCCCAGCCCGTCGAGCGGGCTGCCATGACGTCGCTGTGGTCGCCGAAGATGGAGAGCGCGTGGGTGGCGATGGTGCGTGCCGAGACGTGGATGACCGACGGTGTCAGCTCACCGGCGATCTTGAACATGTTGGGGAGCATGAGCAACAGGCCCTGTGAGGCCGTGAACGTGCTGCCCAGGGCGCCCTTCTGCAGGGCTCCGTGCAGCGCGCCGGCGGCGCCGGCCTCCGACTGCATCTCCACGACGTCGGGGACGACGCCCCACAGGTTGGGCTTCTTCGCTGCTGCCCAGTCATCCGCGTGCTCGGCCATCGGCGAGGCCGGCGTGATGGGGTAGATCGAGATGACTTCACTGAACTGGTATGCGATGCGGGCGGCGGCCTCGTTGCCGTCGAGGCACTCCCATCTCTGGGCCATGTGCCGGGCCTCCTTGCAGTGCTTGCCTTGCGTCACCCGGTCTCATGGGTGGAGTCGGGTCAGGTTGACACCGCGACCAAGGGGGAGGCCGCGGGGTCACCCTAGTGTGCGCACCGGCCGGCCGCGTCGGCAGGGCCAAGAGGCCCCCCGTGGAGCGGGTGAGCAGTCACGTCGTGACCGGTTCCCAGGATGCAGCCGTGCTGTCGCTGTCTGCCGTATCGAGGCCCTCCGGACGACCGAGACGCGCCTGGGTGACGACCGGCAGGGAGGGCAGGGCCGATGGAACGCTGCCCGCGGGTCCGCGGCACGCTAGGCTAGCGACTGACGAACCGCCGATGACCGGCGGACGAGGAGGACCCACATGCCACGATCGCTCTTGCGCGCACTGCTGCTGGCGTGCGTCGCACTCATGCTCACCGTCCTGCCGGCGGTGGCCCAGACCGACGAGCAGGTGCTGCCCACCGCGACCGGGGGCAGCGTCATGGTCGGCATCCAGAACGACGTGTCGCTGGCGCCCGGCGAAGAGACCGACGCGGTCTTCATCGTCGACGGCACGGCTCGCATCGAAGGATCCGCGAGGGCCGTGGTGGCCATCGATTCGGAGGTCACCATCAGCGGCGCCGGTGCGTCCGTGGACAGCGTCCTCGCCATCGGCGGCACGCTGGACCTGGCCGATGGAGCGACGGTCAAGGACCTCGCCTACGTGGGCACTACGCCGACGATCGCGCCGACGGCGACCGTGACCGGCGAGATCACCAACATCGAGACCGACCTCGCCGACTTTGCTGCCTTCCTGATCGCAGCCCTGGCTATCGTCGCCTTCTTCGTCTTCATCGGCTGGATGCTGGCCGTGCTCATCTCGGCCCTGCTCCTGGTCGCCTTCGGGACGGACCAGGCGCGGCGGGCAGCCGCCAACATCGGCGGAGACGTGCTCAAGACGCTGGTGGTGGGGCTGCTCATGCTCATCGTGCCCTGGATCGTCATCGTGCTCCTGGGCATCACCATCGTGGGTATCCCGCTGGCCATCGGCCTGGGCCTCATGTGGGGCTTCATCGCCTTCCTGGGCTACCTCGTGGTGGGCCTCTGGATCGGCGAGCGGGTCCTGTCGCGCAGCCGCAGGGCAGCGCGACCCTACGGCGCCGCCTTCCTGGGCGTGCTCATCCTGATGCTCGTGAGCTGGATCCCGTTCGTCTCGACGATCGTGCTGTGGTTCGGCCTGGGAGCGGTCACGCTGGCCGGCTGGCGGACCATGCGAAGTGGCGGAACGCCGCCCATGATGGCCGGACCCGGCGGCCCCTACGGCCAGACCTGGCAGGTGTCTCCGCCCTACGGGCAGCCTGTCTACGGCCAGCCACCTTACGCTCAGCCGCCCTACGCCCCGCCTCCGCCGCCGCAGGGCTACTGGCCACCCCAGCAGGGTGGACCGCCGGCGGGCTGGCCACAGGGCTAGATGACCGGGGCGGCTCTTAGCCGGCGCGACGTTCGAGGCCTGCGGCGTCGATGATGATGGGCCGCAGGCCCTGCCGGAGGAACCAGGTTTCGCGCACGAGGAGCCGCTCCAGGTCCAGCAGTCGCGCCACCGTGGTGGGCGCCTCCAGCAACGCCTGGCGTGACGTCAGGTCGACCTGGACGAGCGCCGTCAGTACGTAGGAGAGCGCCGTCGGGTCTTCGGTGCTCACGAGGCGCCGCGCCGCTGCCATGAGCAGCTCGCGACGCTGCTCTGGCGTGAGGTCAGCGGCGTCGCCGGCGGCGATGAGCGGCTCGTCGATATCGAAGGGCAGCGATCCATCCGCCCTGGCCAGTGCCTCGCCGGCGCCGGACTGTCTGCGAGCGGCCTCCCGCCGCTCAAGGTCGGCCCGCTCGGCATGGCTGCCCGCCTCGGCGCCGCTGTCGCCCTCGGGCTCGTCCACCTCGAGCTCGAACTCGATCTCGATCTCCGGCCCGTCGTCATCGCCCAGCGGCTGGAGCAGCCGGAGATACTCGAGGAACCGCTGGCCGACGCGTTCGGCGTGACGGTGGGCCTCGCCCTGCGAGCCCAGCGGCTCGTCGAGGAAGCTCACCCTCCCCACGAGGTATGGCTCCGAGGCGCTGTCGACAGCCTCCAGGTGGAAGCGCTGCTGGCCGACGGTCAGGATGTCGAACCGACCGTCGGGGTAGCGGCCGGCGCGGCGGATGGCGGCCATGGTGCCGACCTGCGCGATGGCGCCGCTCAGCGGGCCGACCTCACGCCCCGCGCGGATGAGCACCACGCCGAAGGGTTCGTCGCGCTCCAGGCAGCGGTCGACCATGAGTCGGTAGCGCTCCTCGAAGACATGGAGCGGCAAGGCCACGCCCGGACAGAGCACCGAGCGCAATGGGAAGAGCGGGATCCGTGTCACGCCACCATCATCCACCCGATCGACATCCCGACCCGATCGGCCGGCTGGCCCGACTCGGGCGAGCGCGCCGCGATACGGGTCAGCCGAGAGCGGACCCCTCGATCAGTGCCCGCAGGCGCCGGCTGATCCGGCCGACTCGGCGGTGCGGAAACTGCTGCCGCAGCCGCATCCGGCGACCGCGTTGGGGTTGTTGACCGTGAAGCCGGCACCCATGAGCGTGTCCACGTAGTCGATCTGCGACCCCTGCAGCAGCGCGGTGGACTGTGGGTCCACGTAGACGTTGATGCCGGAGCTCTGGACCTTGACGTCCTCGGCCGTGGGCTGATCCTCGAGCATCATGCCGTAGCGGTACCCACTGCAGCCGCCGCTATAGACGTACACACGCAGGCCGACGTTGGGGTCGGCCTCCTCGCGGGTCAGCTCCGTGAGCTTCGCGACGGCGGCCTCTGTCAGCGACACGAGGGGCGCGCTCTGCGGCTCGAGAGCCGGGATGGGCTGGATGGCTGACTGCTGCGGCTCGATCATCGAGTCGGGACCTCCGGAGTGGTCTTGGGTGGCTGCGCTCGCGGGTCGGCCCGCGACCTAAATCCTACGTCCGCACTAAGGATTAGGCAAGGGCGCCCTTGATGGCGGTCGCTGGCAGGCCTGGCCGGGCGCGCTGGCCGGGCGATGGCCGGGCGCGGTGGCCGGGCGCACCGGGACGTTCGGCATGGCCCTCGCCGTACCCAGAGGTGATGGGGCCGCGTTCCCTGGCCAGCCAATGTGCAGCGCATGTCGAGCGTGCGCGCACGTCGGGTCGTCCTGGCAGCCCTGTTGGCGGTGATGGCCAGCAGCGTGGTCGCGGTGCCGGTCGCCATCGCCGGAGCTCCCGCCGAGGGTGAAGGGATGCGCATCGCGCAAGAGCCAGAGGCGGCCCAGCCGGAACGCGACGTGGAGGCTGAGTTGCTCGGCCTCCGGTTACTGAACTGCACGCGCACGGGCGGCTGGGTCCGCGTCAACGGCACGTGCAAGGGTCGCGCCACGGGCACCTACTCGCCCTACCTGCGCCCGCTCCGGCTCCACGATGGCATCAGCAGCCTGGTGGCCTTCGGCTGGGCCAGCGAGCTGGTCAAGGCCAAGGTCTGCGGCCACGCCATCCCCGGTCAGCCGGACCTCCAGGTGCGCCTGGCAGCGGCCGGTTTCCTGGGCGCGTCCTTCGGCGAGAACGTGGGCTGCTGGTGGAGCGATATGCCGCCACGTGAGGTCGTCATCGCGGTCCATCGCCTCATGCAGGCGGAGAAGGCCTATGACGGCGGGCACTGGCGCAACATGAAGAACCCCGGCTACCGAAGCGTGGGCATCGGCGTGGCGACCGCTGCTGGCAGGACCACGGTCGTCTTCGACTTCTACGGCGGCTGAGCCTCGGGCCACCGGGGTCGGCGGCCAGGATGGTCAATCGGGGGCCGGTCCGTCCGCTGCGAGGTACTCCAGGACCGTGGCGATGCCCTGGCCCACGCCGATGCACATGGTCGCCAGACCGTAGCGTCCACCACGAGCCCGCAGCTCGTGGACGAGCATGGTGGCCAGGCGGGCACCGCTCATGCCCAGCGGATGACCCAGGGCGATGGCGCCGCCGTTCACATTGACGCGCGAGGGGTCCAGCGCCAGTTCGCGCAGGCAGGCGACCGACTGGCTGGCGAAGGCCTCGTTGATCTCCACCAAGTCGAGGTCGGCGACCGTGAGCCCCGCTCTCTGCAGGGCCTTCCTCGTGGCCGGCACGGGTCCCATGCCCATGACCGAGGGATCCACCCCGGCGACGGCGGTGCTGACGATCCTCGCCAACGGCCGCAGGCCCAGAGAACGGGCCCGGCCGGCCTCGACGATCAGGAGCGCCGCTGCTCCGTCGTTGATGCCCGAGGCGTTGCCGGCGGTGACGCTGCCGTCCTCCTTGAAGGCCGGTCGCAGGGCGGCCAGAGCTTCTGCCGTGGTGTCCTCTCGAGGGTGCTCGTCGCGATCGATGACGATGGGCTCAGCGCCCCGCTGGGGGATGGTCACGGGCACGATCTGGTCGTCGAAGCGCCCACTGGCGATGGCCGCCGCAGCACGCTGCTGGCTCAGCAGGGCGAAGGCATCCTGATC
>JBFYUV010000218.1:0-2893 GCA_041299865.1 Chloroflexota bacterium | reverse complement strand
TCGGCTGGGCCGCGTGAGTCCTGCCGACGGCCACAAGCGTCCCTGCCAGGGCCGAGGCCTCCCGCACGGCGCTGACCAACTGATGCCGCGCGTACAGCCGCAAGTCCACCGCGACCTGGTCGTTCCGGCTCCGCCCCGTGTGGATCCTCTTTCCCAGATCGCCCAGCCTGGCCGTCAGGCGCCGCTCGACGGCCATGTGGACGTCCTGGTCTTCGAGCGTGATGACGAACTTCCCCTGCCGCGCCGCCTTCATGATGGCCACCAGTTCCTTCAGAACCGCCTGCCGCTCGGCGGGCGAGAAGAGGCGCGGCCTCACGGGCAGGCGCGCGAGCATGGTCACGTGCGCCGCCGAACCGATGCAGTCCGCATCGACGAGCTCCAGATCGAGCTCGGTATCCCTGCCGACGGTAAAGGCCAGCACCTCGCTGTCGATGCGGCCCACGGTCGTCTTCCGAATCCTGGTCCTGGATCTGGCCACGGTGCAGCCCTCCGTTCCTGCGCAGTCCATGGTGTAGCAGGTTGGAGGACCCTTGTCCAACACTTGAGGGCGGGCCGCCGGCGGGACCGGGCGTTACCGGCGCGGGATCGTGGGCTGGCCGTCCGTGGACATGATCTGCGACGCCGAATGGATGTCCTGCCGGGCCTGCATCAGCTCGGCCACGGCCTCCGGCGTGCAGGACGCGAATGAGATCAGCCGCTCGATGATCTTGTCGAGGCGACTGGTCTCCCTGACGACGTTGCTGTAGAGCTGTTGGCGCTCCCGGCGCAGGAGATCCGAACTCTGCTCGTCGCCCTCGACCGCCTTCTGTTCCAGCCTGCTGATGATCTGCAGGGAACCCGAGATGGTGGTCAGCGGACTGCGCACCTCGTGGGCGATCGTGGCCGCCATCTCGGTGGCGGCCCGGACCTGTTCGAGATACTTCACGCGCTCCTGCATCGCCATCAACTGGGTGATATCGCTGAACGCCATCAGCAGGACCTCGGTGGATTCCTTGCCCCGGGCGCCGGGAAGCGCATCGCCCGGCAGGGTCACGCGCGAGACTTCGTAGCTGACCGGAAACGACGTGCCGTCGGGACGGACGAAATGGCAGGGCCCCGAACCCTCCTTCCTGATGATCTGGAGCTTACAGCCCTCGGCCACCAGGTCGTGCACGGTCCGCGTCACGAGCTTCTCCTCCTGCTGGCCGAGCAGGTCGCAGGCCCGCTCGTTGGCCATGAGGATGTGCCCGCGCTCGTCCAGCAGCATGAGGCCGGCCCGGACGTTGCGGAAGATGATCTCCGCCACGTGGCGGAAGCCCTCGATCCGCAGATCCACGAAGTGGCATTTCTGGGAGACGTAGGCGCTCACCCCCCCGAAGCACATGAACACGAACACGCGCATGCCCATGATCTGCAGGACTTCGGTCCATGTGCCGATCTTCTGGTCCGGTATGTAGGACACGAGCAGGCCCTGCGCCAGGAGCACGGCCAGCAACACGTACGCCAGCGAGCTGAGGATCGCGACCTGGAAGGCCCGCAGGGGGGGCGCGACGATGCCCGCGGTCAGGATCACCAGCGGATAGAGCATGGTCAGATCGCTGTCCAGCCCGCCGGTGAAGTAGACCAGGCCCGTGACCCACACCAGGTCCACCACGAACTGGATCGGCAGGATGTTGCGGCCCACCTCCTGCAGGCGGTTCTTCAGCCAGAGCGCGTAGGGGATCGTGATGATGTAGGCGACCGCCATGAACGCGTAGAACGCGATGCTGTCACCCGGCAGAACCATGGCCAGAACCAGGATGATGCCGCTGATGATCAGCAGGCGGGCGCACATGACGCCGACTACATCCCAGCCCTTCTCGGCATGGATCATCGTGTCCACCCCTTCCGGCCGCACGACGGGCTAGAAGGCCACAATTTCGTGCATCTTGAAGATCGGGAGAAACAGGCACAGCACGATTCCGCCGACCGTCACACCCAGAACGACAATCAGCAGGGGCTCGATCAGGGAAGTCAGGCCCGAGAGCATGGCCTCCACTTCGTCGTCATAGAATTCGGCGATCTTCTGAAGCATGTCCTCCACGCGGCCGGTCTTCTCGCCGGCCGTGAGCATGTGGACCAGCATGCGCGGATAGTGCTTGCTCTTCTGAAGCGCGTTGGACAGAGGCTCGCCGCTCTCGACCATCGCGCGGCCGTCGAGGATGACCTTCCCCAGCACCTTGTTACCCGTGGCGAACGACACGATTTCCAGCGCGTGCAGGATCGGCACGCCGCTGCGGATCAACTGGGCGAACGTGGCGGAAAAACGGGCCAGCGCAACCTTCTTGGCCAGCTCGCCGACCACCGGTATGCGCAGCTGCATCTCATCGATCAGGTAGGCGCCCTTCTCCGTCTTCTTGAACTTGCCGAAGGCCACGACCGAAGCCACGATCAGGGCCAGCACGTACAGGGAGTAGTGCCGCATGACGTTGCTGACGTTGACCAGGAACTGCGTCGGACCCGGCAGTTTCGCCCCGAAATCCGCGTAGATGTCGGCAAACCGGGGCACGATGAACAGGATGATGCCGGTGGTGATGCTGGCGACGATGATGAGCACGATCACCGGGTAGGTCATGGCCGACACGACCTTCCGGCGCAGTTTCTCGCGGGCCTCCAGGTAGGCCGCGATGCGGGCCGTGGTTTCCGCCAGCAGACCGCCCACCTCACCGGCGCGCAACATGCTGACGTACAGGTCGTCGAACACGTCCGGATACTGGGACAGCGCGTCCGAGAAGGATGAACCGCCTTCGATCAGGGTCCGGATGCCCACGATGACCTGCTGGAAGTTCTTGTTCTCCTGCTGTTCCTCGAGGGCCATCAGAGTCTGCACGACCGGCATGCCCGACGACATCATGGCCGCCATCTGGCGCGTGAA
>JBFYUV010000217.1:0-4154 GCA_041299865.1 Chloroflexota bacterium | reverse complement strand
GACCGGATCCTCGTGATGGGTCAGGGTGAGGTCCTGGGATCGTTCGAACGGGCACAGTTCGACCAGGAGGTCATCCTGCGCACCGCCTTCCGGGAGCACGCTGCATGACCTCGAACCGATGGACCATGCCGGTCCTGCGCAACATGCCGGCCATCCTCTTCGTGCTGGTCTTCGTTCTCTTCAGCCTCCTGGACCCACGCTTCGCGACGCTCACGAACTTCTCGAACATCGCGAGCACGTCCGCGTTCGTGGGTCTCATCGCCGTGGGCATGACCATCGTGCTGCTGACCGGCGGCATCGACCTCTCGGTGGGGGCCACGATGTACATCACCGGTGCCGTCATCGGCATGCTCCTGCAGCAGGGCGTGCCCATGCTGGTGGCCATCGGCGCGGGCGTCGTGGCCGGCACGGCGTGGGGCTGCGTCAACGCCTTCCTCATCGCCCGTGTCGGTCTGGTGCCCTTCGTGGCCACGCTGGCCACGCTCACGGTGGGCCGCGGCATCGGCCTGCTCATCACCGAGTCGCGGCAGTTCATCCTGCCCCAGGAGATGCGTTACGCGGCCACCAGCTACCTGGGCATCCCGCTGCCGGTCATCGTCTTCGCTATCGTCGTGGCGGCGGCCGTCGTGTTCCTGCGCTACACCGCCACGGGGCGGCAGATCTACGCCATGGGCAACGACGTCGAAGCGGCCCGCAAGGCCGGTCTGAACACGCGGCGATTGACGGCCAGCGTCTACGTCATCAGCGGCTTCTGTGCGGCCTTGGCCGGCGTCATCCTGATCAGCCAGCAGGGCAGCATCTCCGCGGGTCTGGGCCAGGGCGTCGAGTTCGATGCCATCGCGGCCGCCGTCCTGGGCGGCACGAGCCTCTTCGGCGGCGTGGGCAGCGTCTTCCCAGGCACCGTCATCGGCGTGCTGCTGGTACAGATGATCTCGACGGGCATGGTGTATCTCCAGATCGACCTCTACCTGCAGGATATGGTCGCGGCCATGGTCATCTTCTTCGCTGTCTTGATCGATGCCCAGCGCATGCGCATCCTGACTCGCCTGGAGCGTCGCAACATCCGCGTCGAGAAGGATTCGGCAGAGGGGCAAACGGCGCCCGCCCCGCCGTGACGTGGGCATCGTTCGGCGATCGTCGTGGCGGGAGCGACCTCGCTCCTGCGGGAGCCCGGAGGGCATGTCATGAACCATCGTGAGCGGGTGCTGGCCGCGCTCGACCACAGGGAGACGGACCGGGTCCCGCTCGACATGGGCTCGACCATCGTCACGACCCTCACCCGCCTGGCCTACCAGCCGCTCCTGGAGCACCTCGGCCTGCCGCCGGATGAGACGCCCAACATCTCGCACCGCCAGATGGACACGGTCTACCCGCGCGAGGACCTGCTGGCTCGCTACGACATCGACTGCCGGGCCGTCTACCTGAAGGGCCCCTGGGAGTTCGAGACGAAGGAGCTGCCCGGCGACCGATTCAGCGACGAGTACGGGCTCGTGTGGGAGAAGGCCTCCTTCTACTACGACGTGGTCGGCCGGCCCTTCGCTGACCTCGAGCGAGCCAGCCAGCTGGACACGGTGCAGTGGCCGAACCCCTACGACCCGGGCCGCCTGGCTGGCGTGCGCGAGGAGGCTCGCCGGCTCTTCGAGGAGACCGACTACCTCGTGGTGGCGGACATCATGTGCCTCGGTCCCTTCGAGGGCGCCTGCTTCCTGCGTGGCTACGAGCAGTTCTGCATGGACCTCTATTGGAACCTGGACATGGCGCAGGCCATCCTCGAGAAGGTCACCGAGACCGACATCGCGCTCTGGGACCTCTTCCTGCAGAACGTCGGCGGCTACGTGCAGGTCGTGGCGCAGGGTGACGACCTGGGCACCCAGCGCGGCACCTGGATCAAGCCCGAGATGTACCGCGAGCTCATCTGGCCCTACCACAAGCGCCTCTATGACTTCATCCACAGCAAGACCCAGGCGAAGGTCTTCATGCACTCCTGCGGATCCGTCTTCGACCTCATCCCTGACCTCATCGAAGCCGGCGTCCAGATCCTCAACCCCATCCAGCGCAGCGCCGCCAAGATGGACATCGCCACCATGAAGCAGGAATTCGGCAAGGAGCTCTGCTTCTGGGGCGGCGGCATCGACGTCCAGCAGGTGCTGCCCTTCGCCACCCACGAGCGCATCCGCGATGAGGTCGCCTACAGCATCGACACGCTGGGCAAGGACGGCGGCTATGTCTTCTGCCCGGCCCACAACATCCAGCCGGACGTCTCGCCCGACCGTATCGACGTGATGTACCGGGCAGCGCTCGACCATGGGCTCTGAGAGGTAGCCGTGGCACAGCTCCTTGGGCTGGACGTCGGCACCACCGGCTGCAAGGCCGTCCTCTTCGACGAGGACGGCACGCTGCTGGCCAGCGCCAGCCGAGAGTACGCCGTGGACCTGCCCCACCCGGGCTGGGCGGAGCAGGACATCGAGCGCGTCTGGGTGCTGGCCATGGAGGCCATGGGCCAGGCCATCGCCGCAGCCGGGGCAGGGGAGGTGTCGGCCATCGGTCTCTCCGTCCACGGGGAGGCGGTCACGCCGGTCGACGATATGTGGCGGCCGCTGCGGCCGACCATCCTGGGCATGGACACCCGGACCGGACCTCAGAACGACTGGCTCCGTGGGCGCTTCGGCGGCGAGCCCCTCTTCGAGCGGACCGGGATGCCCATCCACACGGTGAACACGCTCCCCAAGCTGCTCTGGATCAAGGAGCACGAACCGGACGTCTGGAACCGCGCGGAGCGGTTCGTCCTGGTCGAGGACTTCTTCATCGGGCGCATGACCGGGCAGGCGGTCGTGAGCGAGTGCCTGGCCTCCCGGACCCAGCTCCTCGACCTGGCAGCGGGTCGCTGGGACGACGGGATCCTCGACGCCATCGGCCTGAACGCCGAGCGTCTCAGCGCCGTGCGGCCCTCGGGCACCTTGGTAGGCCCGCTCTCAGGTGAGCTGACGGCCGCCCTGGGACTGGCGCGGCCACCGGGCATCGTCACCGGCGGCCACGACCAGGCCTGCGGCGCACTCGGCGTCGGCATCGTCAGCCCCGGCCTCGCCTCGGTCTCCACCGGCACGGCCGAGGTGGTGGAGGTGGCGCTCGCCTCGCCGGTCGTCAGCCGGCCGCTCTACGAGGCTGACATCTCCGTCTACCGGCACGTCGTGCCCGGCCTCTTCCTGGCCATGACGCTCAACCACAGCGGCGGGCTGGCCCTGCGCTGGTTCCGCGATGGGTTCTGCGAGGCGGACGTGCTGCGCGCAGCCCGGGATGGTGTCGACGCCTACGACCTCATCCTCCCCGATGCTGTCGCCGGTCCCACCGGCCTCCTGGTCCTGCCCCACTTCTCCGGTTCAGGGACGCCGACCTTCGACACGGCCTCGCGGGCCGCCATCCTGGGGCTGACCTTCGCCACCACCCGTCGCGACATCGCCACGGCCATCTTGGAAGGGTTGACCTACGAGCTGCGCCGCAACCTGGACCTGCTGCAGGCCAGTGGCGTGCGCATCGACGTCCTGCGCGCCATCGGCGGCGGCGCCCGCTCGCGACTCTGGCTGCAGCTCAAGGCGGACATCACCGGCATCCCCGTCGTGACCCCTCGCGTCACGGAGGCGGCCGCCCTTGGCGCCGCCCTGCTGGCCGGCGTTGGCTCCGGCCTGTTCCCCACTGCCGCGGAGGCCGCCGGGCGATTCCTGCAACTCACGGAGACCTACACACCGGAGCCTGCCCGGCACGCCGAGTACACTCGCCAGTACGAACTGTACCGACAGGTCTACCCCGCGGTCGCGCCGATCAGCCACCAGCTCTGACGGCGGCCGGAGGAGCCGGCGCAGCCCCCAGGACACGGCCATGAGGCGACGAACCGACACGACCACCCTGACGGCCCCGCCTAGCCCCGCGATCGTCAGGCGGGTGGCCACGGTTCTCATGGTCGCCGCGGTCGGCCTGTTGCTGGTTCCCGTGCTGTCCGGTGACGCCGGGAGCGCGGCCCGGGCCCAGGATGCCTCGCCGACCGCCACTGCCGTGCCAGTCGCGTCGGCCGTGCCAGTCGCGTCGGCCGTGCCGCTCGATGTCCGACCTGAAGGGACCTGGGTCGCGACCGCTTACGACACCTGGGGCGAGGGTCCCGT
>JBFYUV010000215.1:0-2985 GCA_041299865.1 Chloroflexota bacterium | reverse complement strand
TCAGGCTCCAACCGCGCGTCGGACGGTTCGGCGGACGGCCCGGTGGGGGCCGACTCGGACACGGGGGGCGACTCGATGACCTCGAGGGCGGCCAGGATACCGGGGTCCTCAGCCTCCGGGTAGTCGAGCCAGTCGGCCGTGACCTCCACGTCCGGCGTCACGCCCTGGCCCTCCAGGGTGCGACCGTCCGGCAGCTGGAAGCCGAAGGTCACGACCTGCAGCAGCGAGCCGTCGGCGAAGTCGATGGTCTGCGCGCCGTGCGTCTGGCCCGACGTCTGCGTGCCGACCACGCTGGCCCGGCCCTGGTCCTGCAGGATGGCCGCGAGCTGCTCGGCATCGGCCTCGGTGGCCTCGTCCACGAGCACCACCACCGGCACGTCGGCATAGTCATCGGCCAGGTCGCTGGGCTCGATCTCGATGGGTTCCGTGCCGGAACGAGAGTGGAAGGCACCCACGTCTCCGGACACGAAGGGCCGCAGCGCTTCCAGGATGACGCCCGGGGCGCCTTGGTTGGAGCCGCGCAGGTCGATGACCAGCCCCTCGAGCGGCTCGTCGCGGACGAAGCGCGTGAGGGCCTGCTCGATGCCGTCGATGGCCTCCTCGCCGGAGAGTGCGATGACGCGCAGGTAGCCGACCTCGGGTGCCACCTCCAGCCGCCGCGCCTCGGGCAGGATGAGCGGCTCGATGCGGCGCCGCTCGAGCGACACCTCCCGCGGCTCCTGCCCCGGCGAGACGACCGTGACGGTGATGCTGGTGCCTTCCGGACCCCGGATGTCAGCCACGCGTGCGCAGGGGTCGCCAGCGACGGCGACGACGCGGTCCCGTGGCCCGATGCCCGCCTCCTTGGCCGAGCCGCCGTCGAAGACGTACGTGATGCGCAGGCCCTCACTGCCCTCGCCCGCCGCGCCGGTGTCCACGAGCGCGCCGATGCCGCCGTAGCTGGGATCGACCGGCTCGTCGGGATCGCCGAGGTCCTCAGGCGCGAAGAAGCCGGTGTACGGATCCTCGAGCAGGGCGACCATCTCGCCCAGCAGCTCGTAGACCTCGTAGGCGTTGTCCGTGGCGATGATGAGAGGCGCGTACTCGTCGCCGATGGCCTCCCAGTCCAGCCCGTTCGTCTCCGGGTCCACGTAGGCGTCGCGGATGCCCTGCCAGACTCCCTCGAAGAGCCCGATGCGATAGTCCTCCGGCATCGAGAGCGTCTCCTCCGCGACCGGTGCCAGGGATGCCTCCGGCTCCACGCACTCCTCGACGGCGACCGGAGATGCGGACGGGGCCTCGGCCGGCGCGGGGCTCGGGCTGGCATCCTGGGCGACCACCATGGCGGTGGTGGTCGCCGTCAGCAGCAGCGTGGCGGCGAAGAGGACGCCAAGGCGTCGGCTGATGTCCAGGTTCATCGTTCCTCCGCGGGGATGGGGGATCCTGCCAGTCGGATGCTACCCCGCCGCGCCGAGGAGCCCTAACGAACGAGCTGGACGGCCCCCGTGGAGCCGACACTGAACGCGCCGCCAGGCGCCAGGCAGTACTGGTGCCCTTCGATCTGGCACGGCACGTCGATCGCGGCACCCTCCAGCCACTTGGCATGCTGAGTGCCCTGACCGGCGAAGCGGATCGCTCCAGATCTGGTCAGCGCACCGCACTCACCTGGGAACTTCAGAAAGCCCTCGTGCCGCCTGCTGCTCGCAAGAGATGACCGCGAACGGCTCTACTCGATGAGTCCGAGATAACTAGAGAAGGCGAGACAACTGTTGTCGGTGGCTGGGTCGCAGGGCGGTCCCGAGAAGTTCTCCGGGATGCTGATGGTGTTGACGAATCTCTGGAGCCTGCCATAGAGCCCGTCCACTGCCTGGTTGTCGCCGCCGAAGTCGCGACCAAGCAGCTCGAAGGCGGCCACTCCGAGGATGCAGAAGTCCGTCTTGGAGCCGTTGTCCTTCACCGCCCCACCGCTGCAGCGCGCGCCGCCCTCGCCCCAGAAGGGTACGAATACGGTCTGGCCGACGTAGTCATCCAGGCAGCTGCGCACGCTGCTCTTGTTCATTTTGCCGGGCCCACCAGGGACATACGTCGGGAAGGCCATCGCCGGATTGTCCGGTTCGCAGACGCTGTCAGCGAGCGTATTGGCGTCATTGCTGTCATCCCAGGACAGCCAGGAGAAGTTGCCGGGGGCGTCCTTGCCCTCGGAGAACTGGAGCACGACCGGGTCGTCACCGAGGGCCGCCACGAGGTCAGGTAGAACGCGACCCGGTCCAGGGTCGAAGGCGATGGGCAGCATCATGCCTCGGCCAGGGGCATCGATGCGGGCGCTGATGGCGGTGGCATCCGTGCCCACGTCCCAGTCGGTCTGCCCGATGACGCGCACGAAGAACGTCGGCACAACACGCGAGATCTTCACTTCCACACCCTGTGCGTTCGAGGGGATCGCGCCGCTGGCCAGGACCGCGCCGATCGGTGCCGTGTCGTACCCGGTCGTCGGCCGAACATACTGGGCCGTCCACGTGCAGGGCACATCACCGCTCGGGGAGCATCCGTTGTCCAGGGCGGTCTGGTCGATCGCGTCGTACACGTCCTTGCCGGTTCCACTTGTTCGGCCGGAGAGGTGGTACTCGGCGACGACATGCGTTCCGGCGAGCGCCCCCAGGTCCGCGGCATTCTGGGCGTCTCGACGGTTCACGAACGCCAAGCCACCGTCCAGTACGAGGCCAGCAGCGACAAGGAAGGCGACCAGTCCGCCTGCGAACAAGGCGAGTGCCTGGCCGCGCTCACCAGCCGCAGCATCCGAATCGCCGGTCCACCGTCGAATCATGGTCGTCGCCTCGTGTCAGTCAGGGTGAGCTTCAATGGACGGTCATCTGTGCCTGGGACGTCAGCACCAGGGGGCCGATGATGTCCCCGATGAGTGGCGTGATCGGGCGCACGTCGGAACTGACGCTGATGGTCAGCAGGTCGCCGCTGCCACAGTCGCCAGCGACGTTCTCGGGATCCCGA
>JBFYUV010000214.1:0-2623 GCA_041299865.1 Chloroflexota bacterium | reverse complement strand
TCGGGCCAGCAGCTCGCGGGCCTTCTCCCGCTCGGCCTTGCGGTCGATGGCCACGCCGCGCACGAGCTCCTGGGCCAGGAAGAGGTTGTCCAGGACCGACAGGTTGGCGCACAGGTTGAGCTCCTGGAAGATGATGCCCACGCCGTGCTGTGCGGCCGCGGTGACGCTGGGCAGCTCCACCGGCTGGCCATCCATGAGCACGCGCCCGGAGGTGGGCTGCTCCACCCCCGCCAAGATCTTCATGAGCGTCGACTTGCCAGCGCCGTTCTCACCGACGAGCACGTTGACCTGGCCGGCGTGGACATCGAAGCTCACGTCGTCGAGGGCGGTCGTGCCCGGGAAGACCTTGGTGATGTGCTCGGCGCGCATGGGCACGTCGGCGGTCGCCAGCGGCTCGGCCACGAGCTGGGGCTCCAGTGCCGTCGTCATGGGCCGGCGATCTCGATGGGAACGAGGGACACCTGGCTGACGTCCACCGAGGGCTGGTTCTGGGTGCGCAGCGTGAAGGCGCCGGTGACCGAGACGGGCTTGCCCACCAGCGACTCGACATCGACCGCTTCGAGGTTCTCGAGGACCTTCTTGTTGATCTCCGCGGCGACCTTGCCGTACTCGGTCTGCTCGCGGAAGTCGCCGAACTCGATGAAGCCGGTGGCGTCGCGGATGGACGACTCGTCGCTGGGGATGCGGGAGCCCACGTAGACGCGCACCGCGATGGGCCCCTCGTAGCCATCCACGGTCATGCCCAGGGTGCCCTTGCTGGTCTCCGTGTCGACGTCCGTGACGGTGCCCGTGGCAGTGACGCGGTAGACGTGGGCATTGCCGGTCGTGATGCGCCCGAGCTCCTCGGCCACCGGGGTCAGCGACTCCGTCGTGGCCTTGCCGTTGGCGTCGGGCGTGATGCGATTGAGCACGTCGGCGAGCGGCACCGCCTCGTCGGTGATGACGGTCTGCACCTCGTCCCAGGACTCGGCCACGAACGTGACGGGGTCGAACTGGACGTTGAGGCTGGCCTGCTCCTCGTTGGAGACGGCCGTGAAGCCGAACAACACGGCCAGGACCGTGAACACGGCCACCGCGCCGATGAGCACGGCGAGACCTGGACTGATCTTCCCCTTCATGCCACGACCGCTCCTGCGAGTTGGGTTGACGCTTCCTTGCGCTGCGTGGTCGCAGCGGCGACCTGATCGGACGCGCCGGTGCGCGGGCTGGCCTCGAGCAGGCGCTCCCCGGTGAACCGGTCGGTGATGAGGCAGTTGATCCAGCCACCCAGCAGGGCTGCCCGGATGGCCACTGTCTTACCAGGCCCGCCGGCCACGCCGATGGCGCGGGGCACTCGCTGGAGCTGCTCCAGGTCGATGCCGATGACGCGCTCGTCCAGGGATGAGCGCACCGGTTCGCCGTCCGCGCGCAGGAAGCGCAGGCCGATGTCGCCGATGCCGCCGGCGGCGCGAACGGTCTGCAACTCCTCCCGCGAGAAGACGTTGCCGCTGCTGGTGAGGAGGCCGGACGGCTCCTGCCCGCCGATGCCCACGAGCGCCACGTCCAGGTCATCGAAGAGCGACATGGCGCGCCGCACGAAGGGATCTGCCAGGAGCACGTCCCGGGACGCCTTCGAGCCGACGCTGCTGGGCGCGGGCAGGAATGTGCCCTCGCCGTGGAGCAGGTGCGCCATGCGACGCACGAGATGGGTGGCGTGGCCTTCCGCCGCCGGGTCCCCGCCGCCGCCCAGGATCTGGACCACTTGCGTGTCGCGCACGCCGTTCACCGGATGCATGGCGTCGACCATGGCCAGCAAGGTGGCGCTCCACGAGGAGACGCCGATGATGTCGCCGCTGCGGACGGTGTTCTCAAGATGGAAGGCCGCTGCCGCACCCAGCTCTCGGACGGCCGCTTCGTCATCGTCGCGAGAGATGTCTACGACCTCCACCTGGTGGAGGTCGTAGCTGCTCTCGATGGCCCGTTCCAGCTCCGGGTTGGTGCCGCTGGGTGGCCGGACGGAGATGCGCACGATGCCCATCTGGTGGGCTTGCTTGAGCAGCCGCGAGACCTTGGGCTGCGAGAGCCGCAGGCGCCGCGCGATCTCCGGCTGGCGGACGCCGTCGTCGTAGTAGAGCCCTGCCACGCGCGTCATCAGCCGGAGTTCGTCGACGCGGGCCACGTCAGGCGATCACGAGTTCGCGAGCGGCGCGGACCATGCCCTCGGCAGTCAGGCCGGCCCACTCAAGCAGGAAGTCGATGGAGCCGGTCGGGGCGAAGCCCGGGAAGCCCAGCAGGCGCATGGGCACCGGGTGCTCGGCCACGACGACCTCCGCCACGGCGCCGCCGAGGCCGCCACGCACGATGTGCTCCTCGGCGGTGACGATACCGCGCGTCTCGCGCGCCGCCGCCACGATGGCCTCGCGGTCGACGGGGCTGACCGTGGCCATGTTCAGGACGCGCGCCTCGATACCCTCGCTGGCCAGCAGCTCCGCGGCCTCCAATGCGCGGCTGACCATGACGCCATTGGCGATGAGCGTCACATCATCGCCTTCGCGCAGCAGGGCCGCCCGGCCGATGCGGAACTCGTAGCCGGTCGGGTGCACGTCGGGCACGGGCATGCGGCTGGTGCGCACGAAGATGGGGC
>JBFYUV010000213.1:0-2700 GCA_041299865.1 Chloroflexota bacterium | reverse complement strand
AAGGCGATGTCGGGTGTCTCCCCGGCCGTGATGCACATCGGTCCGGCGCTGCCGCCGTCAGCACTGAGCAGGGCGTCGATGTCGAGGCGCATCACGTTGGAGGCCTCAGCCAGGCGGAGGCCGGTCCAGCGGCCGCCGCCTTCCTTGAGCGTGATGCCCAGGGCGCCGTCCTCGACGGCGATACGGGTGGTCTCGTCGTCCGTGATGAACCATCCCTGGTCCGTCGCGAAGTCGTCGGAGAAGTACTCCCTTCCAGCGCCCAGCGTGGTCAGCCCGGGCACGGGACCGGCGTCGAAGGCGGTCGCGTCGTCGAAGCGGACCACGGAACCGGCGGTCGTGGCGTCCGCATACACGCCGACATGGTCATAGGGCCCATGCGCTTCCTCGCTGTTGAGGTCGGCCACGAGCTGTCCGTCCACCCACATGGCGAGGCGCTCGCCCGTGTCGGTCATGGCGCACTCGATGGCCACCCGCACGGGCGTGTCGATGGTCACATCCGTGCCCTCCAGCATGCCGCTGGTGATGACGCTCACGACGTTGTCCCTCAGGCGCCCCAGGTACCACTGGTCGCCGGTGGTGACCGCGCCGAAGGCGTAGTCGGTGGGCCCGGCGGTGGTGCCGCACATCGGTCCACCGCTGGAGACGTCGGCGCCGATGGCGACATCGACCTCGAGACGCATGCCCGGCGAGGCCTGGGCCGGGCGGCGCGTGGACGTCCGCGAGGTGGCATCTTGCTTGTGCGTCACGACGAGCGAGTCGTCCTGGTACAGGATGCTCGTGACGTCGTCGTCCACGGTCCCCCAGATGCCAGGGACGGAGAAGTCGTCGTTGAACGCCTCGCGGTCGGCGCCCAGGCTGGTGAGGGGCGGAGGCGTCGGGCTCGGCGTGGGCATGGGTGTCGGTGTCGGCCTCGGCGTGGGAGAGGCCGTCGGCGTGGGCGTCGGGCTCGGGCTCGGTGCGACGGTCGGCGCAGGCTCGGCAGAGGCCGCCGGCGACTGGGCCGCCACGGGCGCGACCGCCAGCGGGACGGAAGCCGCCAGCAGGAGGGCGAGGCTGGTCGCGAGGACGGCACGGTCGCGGCGGATCATCGACGGTCTGCGCATCTGTGGGAGCCTCCCTGGCCGGTGCCGGCCTGACGTCTCGTGTTTCCCCCTGGCTGATGGTAGCGGTGTCGGCCGATGGGCTCGGCGTCGATCGGGGACAGGGTCAGGCGCGGCTCGAGGTGCGCAGGTAGGCCACCCAGTAGACGGCGCCGACCAGGACCGCGCCACCGATGATGTTGCCGATGGTGGCCGGCACGAGGTTGCCGATGAAGCCGTCCATGTCCACCGCAGCGTAGGTCGCGGCGGTCGTGCCCGTCTCCGCCCAGAAGTCGGGCGGGGCGACGGCCAGGACGGCCATGGCCGCGGGTAGGTAGAACATGTTGGCGACCGAGTGCTCGAAGCCCGCTGCCACGAAGGCCGTGATGGGCGGCACGATGGCCAGGATGCGGTCCGTGGTGCTCCGCGCCGAGTAGGCCATCCACACCGCCAGGCAGACGAGGGCGTTGCAGAGGATGCCGGCCGTGAGGACCTCCAGGAAGGGCTTGCTGGCCTTCGCGTCCGCGGTCGCCAGCAGTGCCGTGCCGATGGACCCGTCACTCAGCTCGTACCAGCCGCTGGCCAGCACGAGCGCCACGGTCCCCAGGGCGCCGACGAAGTTGCCGATGTAGACGATCGTCCAGTTGCGCAGCAGGCTGCCGGTGCGCACGCGACGGCTGGCCCAGGCCATCACGAGCAGCACGTTGCCGGTGAAGAGCTCGGCACCGGCGACCACGACGAGGATGAGGCCGAGCGAGAAGGCCAGCCCCGCCAGGAGCCGTGCCACGCCGACGGGCAGCTCGGACGCCTCGGCCGACACGGTGACCGAGAAGATGGCCCCGAGTGCGATGAAGGCCCCGGCCAGCACGCCGAGCGTGAACATCGTCAGCGTGTCCTGCCCGGCCTTGCGGACGCCCGTGGCCTCGGCTCGGGCCGCCATCTGGGGCGGCATCAGGGCGTCGAAGCCTTCCGCGGGCACCGGGGCCGGCGACGACCCGACCGCCGCAGGAGTCGCCTGCTCGCCTGGCCCTGATCCCGCCGTCGCACCGGACCCTGCGTCCCTGCTCTTCGCTGAGCCTGCCAATCCGCCCTCCCAGCTCCCGTCAGGCCCTGCACCGGGCCGCGAGCGTCAGGCTAGCGAGTCCGCGATCGCGGGGCATGGCCGGCGGACACGTTCGACGCGAACGGTCGATGCCGTGGGGCGAACGACGCTGCGGTCGGAACGCGCGTCGGGCGATCGTGAGACGGTCGTCACATCGAGCCTTCACCATGCGCCTTGCGAGACGCGCCCCGCGCGGATGGCCGAATGGGAGACCTCATGCACCTGCTTCGTTGGCGGCCCCTGAACGCCGCCGTCCTTGCCGTCGCGCTGCTGCCGACGACCATGCTGCCCGTCGCCGCGGTGGTGCGCTTCGAACCGACGCCTCCGCCCACCCCGATTCCCCATCTGCCAGGTGGCAGGATCGAGGTTCCGTGGGCAGGCCTCGCCGTCACGTTCCCGGAGGACTGGCGCGTCAAGTTGGGGGCTGCACCCGGGCCATCGCTCGGCGCCGGGGCCAGCATCCTGACCGCGTTCGGTCCAGACGCGACCTGCGTGATCGATGTCTATGACCCGGCCCAG
>JBFYUV010000212.1:0-13489 GCA_041299865.1 Chloroflexota bacterium | reverse complement strand
GCCGGCCGGACCTCGACCTGCCCTGGGAGCGCACGGACAAGGCCGACCTGCTGCGCGGCTGACCGGCCCCGGGCGAGAGTCGGTCGTCAGGACGGGCAGCCGCCGCCCGGGCGAGCCCTGGTCGCCCAGTTGGTGCTCGTCACACGTTCCGAGCCTGGCCCTCAAGACCGACGCTCGGCCAATGCCTCCCTCGCCACGGCCAGGTAGCGCTCCACCGTCCGCTCCAGGCTGAGCTCCGCGGCCAGCCGCTGCACGGCCGGGTCGGGGTCCGGGAGCGGCCCCGCCAGCAGGTCGCGGATGGCGGCGGCCAGCGGCAGCGGCTCGGGTGGGCTGAAGAGGTGCAGGGCGCCCGGCGCGTGCGGCTCGTACTCGCGGACGCTGGGCAGGTCGCTTACCAGCATGGGCTTGCCGGCCGCGATCCACGAGGACATCGACCCGGAGGCCGACAGGTCGGTGAAGGGCAGGATGGCCAGGTGCGTGGCCGCGATCCATGTCTCCAGGTCCTCCTCGGAGAGGTAGCCCGTGATTCGGAAGCGGTCGCCCAGGCCCAGCTCCTCCGCCTTGGCCAGGGCCAGGTCGTGCACGAAGCTGCGCCCGGCCACCGGACCGCCGGCATAGACCATCACGACGTCCTCGGGCAGGTGCGGCACGGCCTCCACGGCATAGCGATGGCCCTTGCGCCCGTAGACGAAGCCCAGCAGCGTGACCACGCGACTGTCGGCCAGACCGAGCTTGGCGCGGGCCTCCTCCGGGCGCAGCGCCAGCTCGCGGTGCTCGACGAAGTGGGGAATGACCCGCAAGCGATCGGCCGGGATGATGCCGCGGAGACGCTCGACCTCGACCTGCGAGTGGACCACGATGCGGTCGGCAGAGCGGCCCAGCCAGCGCAGGCTCCAGGCGTCCGAGGCCAGGTAGCGCTCGCGCACGCCGTGGCGGTCGAAGATGTCGTGCAGCGTGACGACGAGCGCTCCGCGGTAGGCGCGCCGGAAGCGCATCAGCCGCAGCAGCGAGCCGCCGTGCTTGCCCCAGCCGCGTCGGTTCCACTGCATGAGCAGGACCTGGGCGTCTGCGAGCTCAGCCGCCACGTGACTCAACCGGCCGATGCCCTCATCCACGCGGCCCGCCTCGGCCTCGTGGATGACCAGCCCGCCGCCGGCGCGGGCGGTGTCGGCGATGAGCTGGCCGTAGCGGCGCACGCCGCTCTCCGGCCGGCCCAGGTGCAGGAATCCCAGGTCGCGCAGCTCGGCGGGCATCGTCAGGCCGGCTCGGGCATGGTCAGACTGGCCCGGCCACCCTCAGTCGACGTAGCCGAGACGCCGCAGCAGATCACCAGCCTCGGCCTCGATCTCGGCCAGCTCCGAGGGGTAGAAGGTGCTCCGCCAGGTGCCCACCGATGAATCGTCGGCGCGCTGAACAGCCGTCAGGAAGCGGTCGCGCGAGGCCGGTGCCGTGATGCCCAGGAAGTCGAGGATGCGTTCGCCCTCGTCCAGCGGGGCCCGCACCAGCGACTCGTAGCGAAGCTCGTGGTATCGCCTTGCGCCCAGCCGGGAGCCTTCCGCCAGCCCGGTCTCCGTGTAGCGTCGCCAAGCCCAGGCCATGCGCCGCGCATCGCTGGTGTGCAGGAACTCCTCGCGGCGCTCGGGCTCGACCCAGAACTTGGGCCACGGCCCGTGGAGGTAGCCGCCCGGCTCGCGCTCGCCTGACCAGGCGTCTTCGGCACGCAGCCAGGGCTTGTGCATGTGCGAGGAGGCCGCGTCGCGGCCGTCGCGGATGATGTGGATGAACTGAGAATCCGGGAACGCTCGCGAGAGGAAGGGGATGAGGAAGATGTTGGTGGGCGTCTTCTCGCTGAAGCGCAGGTCGCCGTCGCGCTCCACCCGCACCAGCCAGCTGTAGACGAGCCGGAAGAACCAGCGCGAGCGCCGGTAGCCCCAGAGCCGCTCGTAGACGTAGCGCCCGGCTGCCTTGGTGGCCGGTGGCTCGTGGTGGTAAGTGATCTCCGGGATGCGGCCGAGACTGTCGCCCAGGAAGGTCGTCCCCGAACGGGCGGCGCCGATGATGAAGACGGGCCGCTCGAGCCTGGGGAAGATCGAGGCTGCCACGCGCCTGGCCGACATGGGTCGGTGGCGCTCGAGCTTGAGGTAGTAGCGTCGTTCGGCGCGGTACGTCTTCTGGGCCAGGCGCCACATGTCACCGATGCCGATGGGCAGCGGCTCCGGGTTGGCGTCCGGCGGCAGGCTGGGGTCCGTGCCGCGTGGCGGGAGCGACTCCGTGCCGGCCAGGGACGACTCGCTGCCGGCCAGGGACGACTCGTTGCCTGCCACAGCGCTCGTCCGCGATGCGGCGTCGATCGTGGGTTCCTCGGTCACGCTCGTGGTCATCAGCCTCCTTTCCCGTGGGGTCGGGCGGATGATAGCCGCCCGCGGGTACCATCGTCTCCATGTACGCCGTCGTCATGGCCGGGGGAGGGGGCACCCGTCTCTGGCCGCTCAGCCGCGACCGCAAGCCCAAGCCGTTCCTGCCGCTGCTGGAGGATGGCGGCTGCCTGCTGGCCGCGACCATCGGCCGCCTGGCCCCACTCATCGGGCCCGCTGACGTCTTCGTCGTCACAGACATGCGCCACGCAGCCCTTGTCCGCGAGGCCGTGCCTGCCCTGCCGCTCGCCAACATCATCGGTGAGCCCCTCGGGCGCAACACCGCGGCCGCCGTGGCCCTGGCCGCGGAGGCCATCGACCGACCGGACGACGAGGTCATGGTCGTCCTTCCGGCCGACCAGGCCGTGCGGGACGATGACGCCTACCTCGCGGCGCTGCGGGCGGCTGCCGAGCGCGCGGCGGGCGGGGACATGGTCACGCTCGGCATCGAGCCCACCGAACCCTCCACGGGCTACGGTTACGTCGTCGCCGACGGCCCCCCGCAGGCGTACGCCGGGCGGCCCACGTTCCGCGTGGCCCGCTTCGAGGAGAAGCCCACGCCGCAGCGCGCCGCCGAGCTCATCGCCAGCGGGGCCGCCTACTGGAACGCCGGCATCTTCGTGTGGCGCCGCGACGTCCTGCGCTCCGGTCTGGCGCAGCACGCGCCGGACATCCTGGAGCCGATCCGTGAGCGTCTGGCAGCCGAGGGTGGTGACGTCGCCGGCGCCGGCGCGCCTGGCTGGCCTGGTGCGGACCTGGCGGAGGCGTACGCCACGCTGCGGGCGACATCGATCGACTACGCGCTCCTGGAGCCGGCCTCCGTTGACGGACGGATCGCGGTCGTGCCCGCGTCCATCGGCTGGAGCGACCTGGGTTCCTGGTCGGCGCTGCGCGACTACCGCGGCGGCGAGGGCGGCATGGTCGTGAGCGTCGAGGAGCCCGCCCGCGTCATCGACGTCGATGGCCGCGACGTCCTCGTCCATGCGGCGGGTGGCCGGCTGGTGGCTCTCGTCGGCCTGGAGGGGGTCATCGTCGTGGACACACCGGACGCCCTGCTGGTGGCTGCAGCGGGTGCTGCCCAGGACGTCAAGAAGGTCGTGGACCGCCTTCGCGCGGAGGGCCGCACCGACCTGTTGTAGGCGGCGGTCGGCGGCCAGCCGTCGGCGCACAGGTGCCATCGGGCAGCCGCGTGGCGACCTCAGCCGGGTAGGTCCATCGCCGTGCGGTACAGCTCCACGTAGCGCTCCACGATCCTCGGCGTGGCCAGCTGGGCGGCGAGGGCCACCACGCGGGGGTCGGGTCCGCTCGTCGCCTCGTCGATCGCGTCGCGGATGGCCGAGGCGAGCGCTGGCGCCTCGTAGGGCGAGAAGTGGCGCAGGGCGCCAGGTGCCAGGCCGTCCAGCTCACGGATGGGCGCCAGGTCGGATGCCACGATGGACCGGCCGGCCGAGATCCAGGTCGCCAGCGCACCAGACGCAGACATGAAGCGGAACGGGCAGAGCGCCACGTCCGTGGCCACCAACACCTGCTCGAGCTCGGCCTCCGGCAGGTAGCCCATGAAGCGCACGCGGTCAGCGACGCCGATGTCCGCGGCGTGCGCGCGCAACTCGTCGGCGACGTGGTCGCGGCCCTCGATGACGGAGCCCACGAAGAGCGCCGTGACATCCTGGGGCAGGTCGAGCAGGGCATCGATGACCATGCCGTGGCCGCGCCGCCTGGTGAGGTAGCCGAGCAGGGTGACGACCCGCCGGTCGGCCACGCCCAGCGCTGCGCGCGCGACCTGCCGGTCAGGGAGTCCGCTGCGCACCTCCACGAAATGCGGCACCACCGCCACCTTGGCCGCGGGAGCGAAGCCCACCAGCCGCGACCGCTCGTCCTCGCTGTGGACGACGAGGCAGCCTGCCATCCGCCCGAGTCGCCGCAGGCCCAGGGCGGACGGGGAGAGCCGGCTCGCCACCCGGCCCGCCGGCGGGAAGACGTCGTGCATCGTGACGACCAGCGGCACCCGCAGCGAGCGCCGCAGCACCGCGAGGCGGGGCAGGCCACCGCTGCGCGGTCCCCAATCGGCGAGCTTCCACTGGAGGTGCACGACGTCGGCATCGCGCAGCCGCCGAGCCGCCGCTCGCAGGTCGGACCAGGTGGCGTCGCGATCGCCGGCGTCAGCCTCGATGACCTGGAGGCCGGGGCGGCGCGCGGCTTCGGCCGCCAGGATGACCCCGTAACGACGCAGCCCGCTCCGTTCACGCCCCAGGTGCAGGAAGCCGACCCGCAGGGGTCGGTCGTCGGTCATGGCGCGCCGAGGTAGCCGAGCTCGCGCAGCAGCTGGCCGTGCTGTCGGCGCAACAGGGTGCGCAGGACGGGGTCCAGGGAGCGGCCGCCGGCTCCGACTCGAGAGCGGTAGATGGTGGTCGTCTCGCCGCCGGCCTCGCGGCGCTGTGCCGTGAACCAGCGGTAGCGCTCGGTGGCCGCGTGGTCTGCTGGATCGAAGTCGAGCACCTCCGGGTGCCAGGCCTCGCCGAGGAAGGCGAAGAGGCGCCGCGCCTCCGCCTCCGGATCCGCTACTAGCCGCTCGTAGCGCAGCTCAAGGACGCGCTGCTCGCCCAGGCGCCCGCCGAGCTCCATGGCGGCGCCGACATAGCGCGCCCACTCGGTCCGCGCGGCCCGCGCCGCCGAGCGGTAGCCCCAGCGGTCCCGGAAGCTGGCCACCACGTCGTGCCCGTCGCGCAGGAGGTGGATGAAGAGGGCGTCGGGGAAGAGCTCCTCGATGAAGGCCAGGTGCAGCGTGTAGGTGGGGTCCTTCTCGGCCCAGCGCGCCTTGCCGGAGCGGGCCAGGACCTCGGACTGGAAGTCGCCGTAGAGGCCGCGGATGCGAGCCAGCCACCAGTCTCGTGGCAACCCGTAGCTGGCCACGAGGGGCCAGTCGCGCCCGACGATGGACTCCAGGGCGCGCAGGAAGTGGGTCTCCTCGCCGCAGGACATGCGCGGGTGGGCGTCCAGCAGCAGGCGCAGCAGGGTCGTCCCCGAGCGCGGCGAGCCGATGACGAAGATGGGGGGCACCGTGAGGGCGACGCCGGCACGGGTCCCGGCTGGCTCACCGGCCGCCGTGGTGTCCGGCGCGTCGGCACCGGCCCCGCCGGCCGTCGCTGCTGCCTGAGCCTCCGCTGCCGCCTGAGCCTCGCTCACTCCTGACGCCTCGGGCACCTGTTCCCCTTCCTGGCTGCGCCTGCGCGAAGAGTCTAGCGATGGGCGCGGTACCATCGTGCCCATCCGGCCCCGCTCTTCGCGGGGTCGTCGAGCGAGGAGGCTGTCGATCCGTGTCCGCAACACTGCCTGCCGGTCCAGCCATCATCTTCGGGACCGACGGCTGGCGCGCCAGGATCGGGGAGGAGTACACCTTCGACAACGTGCGCCGCTGCGCCCAGGGCGTGGCCGAGTGGGTCGTCAGCCAGGGCAGCGTGGCAAAGGGCGTCGTGGTCGGCTACGACCGGCGCTTCGCCAGCGAGCACTTCGCGACGGCGGCGGCCGAGGTGCTGCTCGCCCACGACATCCCGGTGCTCTTCGCCGCTGGCGCCATCCCCACGCAGATGACGTCCTACGAGGTCGTCGAGCGCGGTGCCGCCTGCGCGGTCATGATCACGGCCTCCCACAACCCCTGGACGGATAACGGCTTCAAGATCAAGTCGCCCACGGGGGCAGCGGCGGACCCGCCCATCCTGTCCGCGGTCGAGCAGGTCATCCGCGCCCGCGCCGGCGAGCTGCCGCCGCGCCGTCCCTTTGACGAGGCCGAGGACGCCGGGGCCGTGGAGCGCTTCGACCCCTACGCCGGCTACGAGGCCTACGTTCGCCGCACCCTGGACCTCGACCGCCTGCGCGCTCAGGACATGCGCGTGCTGGTCGATCCGCTCTATGGCTCGGGTGCCGGCTGGATCGGCCGGCTGCTCGCGGGCGGCCGCATCGTCGTCGACGAGATCCACAGCGAGCGCAATCCCTGGTTCGGGGGCGTCAACCCGGAGCCCATCCGCCCGCACGTGGACGAGGCCCTCGCCCGCGTGCGCGACGGCGGCTACGACCTGGGCCTGCTGCTCGACGGCGACGCCGATCGCGCAGGCGCCGTCGACGAGCGTGGCCAGTTCATCCACCAACTGCAGTGCATGGGCCTGCTCATGTACTACATGCTCGAGCACCGCGGCGAGCGGGCACCCGTCGTCACCACGGTCAACGAGACCTCGATGGCGCTCCGGCTCGGCGAACGCTACGGCGTGGCCGTCCACGAGACCCCGGTGGGCTTCAAGTTCGTGGGGCCCAGGATGATCGAGACCGGGGCCATGATGGGCGGAGAGGAATCGGGCGGCTACGGCTTCGGCATGCACCTCCCCGAGCGGGACGGCATCTACGCCGACCTGCTGCTGCTGGACCTCTTCGTGCGCGAGCGCGAGGCCGGCCGGGCCCCGGTGTCGGCGGCCGTGGCGCACCTGCACGACATCGCCGGCCCCTCCTTCTACCTGCGCGACGACGTGCACACCGATCGGGCATCGTACCCGGCGCTCAAGGCGCGCCTCCTCGTCGAGCTGGGCGAGCACTCGCCGGCCAGCCTGGGCGGGCGGCCGGTGGCGCGCACGGCCGCGCTGGACACGGGTGACGGCTTCAAGTTCTGGGTCGACGATGGCTCGTGGCTGCTGGTCCGGTTCAGCGGTACCGAGCCCCTGGTCCGGGTCTACACGGAGGCCAGCAGCGCCGGGTTGCGCGACGCCCTCCTGGCCGAGGGCAGCAGCATGGTCAAGGGCTAGGCGTTCGCGGCGATGGTGGATTCCGGCCCGGGCACGAGCGGCGGCATCCTCGACGACCTGGAGGTCATGCGCCGTGCCGACCCGGCTGGCATGCTCGGCCTGGTCGCCGAGCTCCCGGACCAGCTCGAGGAGGCCTGGCGCATCTCGCGCTCGCTGAGCCTGTCGTGGCCGGATCCGCGGGCGGTGGCCGTCCTGGGCATGGGCGGCTCGGCCATCGGCGGCGACCTCGTGCGGGGCATCTGGTCCGACCGCCTGACGGTGCCTCTGGAGATCGTGCGCAGCGACGAGCTGCCGGCCTGGGTGGGCCCGGACACGCTCGTCATCGCCAGCTCCAAGAGTGGCAGCACGGAGGAGACCATCAGCGCTCTCTCGACCGCGCTCAAGCGGCGCTGTCCGGTCGTGGTGGTGACCACGGGTGGCCCACTGAAGGAAGTGGCCCGACGGGCTCGGCTGCCCCTGGCCACGTTCCCGGCCGGAGGCACGCCACGCTCGTCGCTGGGCTACTCGATGGGCCTGCTGGCCGGCATCCTGGAACGTGTCGGCGTCCTGCCCATCGACGAGGCCGAGGTCCGCGCCGGCGCCGAGGCCGCCCGCGAGATGGGCGCCCGCTGCGCTCCGGACGTGCCCACCTCGGACAACCCTGCCAAGCAGCTCGCCTGGTCGCTGGTAGACCGCTACGCGGTCATCGCCGCGGCGGGCTTCCTGGCGCCCGTTGCGCGCCGCTGGAAGACCCAGCTCAACGAGAACGGCAAGGCTGTGGCGGTCTTCGAGGAACTGCCGGAGGCGACTCACAACAGCGTGGTCGGCTTCGAACAGCCCGAGTCGCTGCGCGACCACCTCTACGTCGTCTTCCTGGCCAGCGAGCTCGACCATCCGCGCAACCTGCTGCGTGCGCAGCTCATGGGCGACGTCCTCGAGACCGCCAGGATCTCCCAGCAGACGGTGCGAGCCATCGGGGAGGGCCGGCTCGGGCAGGCACTCTCAGCTCTCACGATGGGTGACTACACGAGCGTCTACGTGGCCTTCACGTACGCCGTGGACCCCAGCCCGGTCGCGGTCATCGACCACATCAGGCAACGGCTGGCGCTGGTCGACGGGCAGGCCACTTCGTAACCCATCTGGCCCTGTCGTTTCCTGGTGGACTCGCTAGTCTAGGAGGCCAGGGATCGGTGACCGGTCGCGGCGGCTGCCCTGGCCCCGCCCGGCGCCACGCATGGGCCACCGAGCGGACGTCGGCGGGCCGGAGGTGTGGATCGATGCACTCCAGCGTCATCGGCAAGATCGAGAAGGCGCATCGCTACGCGCGTGAGCGCGATCGCATCACCGTCGAGCGTCTGGCGGTCACGTTCGCTGGCGACAACGATGCTCATCGTGTCGTCCTCGAGGCCGATGAGTGGCAGTGCAACTGCCACTACTTCGAAAGCTGGAAGACGTGCGCCCACATCCTGGCCCTGCAGGAGATCCTCGGCGTGATGCTGCCCGAGAACGCACAGACATCGCTGTTCCCGGTGGCCGCCGCGGCTGACGAGGCCAGCGGCTCATAGCCGCTGGCCCCATCGTGCGAGCCCTGACGGGCCCGCTGCGCGCGCTAGCTGACGTCCAGCACGTAGAACGTCCGCATCCAGCCGCGCTCGCGATCGAACTCGACCTCCAGGTCCAGGAGCCACCCTCCAGCGGCCGGCGGTTCCAGGCCGGACAGGCTGACCACGTTCTCCAGCGGTCCCGCGAGGACCGCCTTGGCGCGTGTGTCGTCCTGTGCAGGACCATCGAGTGAGGACAGGCGTCCGGCCCAGGCCGTGATGGCCGACCCGTCCGCTGCCTGCGCCGTGAACAGCTCGCCGACCTTGGCCGTGAGCACCGGCAGCGTCTCGGCTGGAGGCGGGTGGCCCACGTCCACACAGAGATAGGCGTAACAGCCGCTGCCCGTCCGGCCCGAGGTCGACCCGCCGCTCGCGATCAGGACGATGTCCGGCGCCGCGATGTCGTAGAGCCCGCCCGCAGGGGGCTGCTGATCCGGCACGTCCACCAGCCAGGCGTACTGGCTGGCCACCCCGGACATGGACGTCACGTCAGCCACGATGAGGTGCTGGCCGACCCCATCGGGACCCTCGAACACGAGCGCCCCGTCCGAGAGCGGCTCCACGGCACCCGCCGCGTCAAGTGATCGCGCCGCCACCACGAGGGCACTGACATCGGTGCTGGCCCCGGTCTCCAGGACAAGTGGCGCATGGCGCACGACCGTGTCGAGCGGCTGGTCTCCGGGCGGCGCCGTCCCGGGATCATCCAGCGTGCCTCCGGCCACGCGCCCGAAGGGGCCGCGCAGCCAGACCAGCGGGCCTGCTGCGATCGGCGCGGACGCGCTCTCCGTGGGAGCCGCTGCGACCGGGGAGGATGGGGCATCCCCGCCGCCGGCCCTGGCGGCGGGGACCAGGGCCTGGACGAGAAGAAGCGACACGAGGACGCGCGTGAGGACGCGCTGCAGCGTCACCGTCCCACCTTCACCTTCAGCGTGGCCGATGTGCTGCCTCGCAGGCCCTCACCGGCGGGAGCCGGGAAGACGGCCTGGTACTCCCACGTGGCCTGGGGCACGATGGCCAGGCTGTAGCCCCCGTTCCCGAGAGCTGACATCCAGAGCGTGGTCCAGGCGTCGCTGCTGCCGGCGCGACGGTAGCGCAGCTTCACCGAGCGGCCATCCAGCACGTTGCCCGCCAGGCGACCCACGGACGACAGAGCCGCCACCCTGAGGTCCGCGCGCAGCCAGACTGTCGCGCCACGCGGGACCGAGGTGCTGGACGCGCTGAGCGTCACGTCGGTGGCCACGTCGTTGCAGGACGAGACTGGCGTGCTGCTGCTGGGCAGGTCGTAGAGCTCCTGCAGCGTCGCCACGTCACAGCGGCCGAAAGAGTGATGGGTGCTGCCCGCGCCGGGCTTCGCTGGGGTGATGGCGTGCATGACCGTCTCATTGGCCGCCAGGTTGAATCCCTCCCGGGAGGGGTGGTCCAGCCCGGCGATGTGCCCGAGCTCGTGGATGAGCACGCGGCGAAGGTCGAAGCAGCCAGCGCCATCATCCTTCTGGCACCAGCGCAGCATCCCCCAGCTGAAGTCGGTGCCGTGCGGGCGCAGCCAGACCAGCCACGAGACGGGCATGTTGCGCGAGGCGCAGGCGATGCCGAAACGACAGAAGTCCGGGAACGAGGGGGTGTAGCGCACGGTGTCCTGCGCCCCGCTGCGGTGGACGAAACGCGGACTGCGCGACAGGGTCGTGTCGGAGGCATCCGCTGCCCCGCTGGTGATGGGGGTCTTGGCCCAGTCGGGCGGCGTGGCCCCAGCCAACCACGCGAACGGCAGGACGGTGTCCTTCGGCCAGCCGCCCGCCGGGAAGGCGGGCACGGGCCGCGGGGCTCCCGCGGGCACGAAGTCGGCCGGCGTCAGCTCGCCATCGTTGGGCTGGCAGGGACTGTTGCACTGCCCGTCGATCATGGCCACCGTGGCACCGCTGTCCGTGGCGAGGAGCAGGTTCCCCCTGAGCTTGCGTGTCACGGGGTCGTGGATGGCGAGCGGCAACTCCCCCGGGTCGGCGGCCACGTCTGTCTCGAACGCGAGACCATCCACCGTACGCTCCCAGACCCGACAGGCACGCTGGGTGTCGACGAGCGCCAACGTGGTGCTGTCCGCCGACCGCTCAGCGACCAGGAGACGGGCATCCGATACCGGCAGCGAGAAGCCATGGCGGCCGGTGCGCAGGGTGACCTCCACTCCCTCGCGGCGCAGGACGATCCGATTCCCGGCCACGACGCCGTCGCTGTCGAGCATGGTCTGCCAGGGCGTCACCACCTCGGCATCCGCAGCACGGCCCGTGTCTCCTGCCGAGCAGTCCGGCATCGCGGCTGCGCCGGGTGGAGCCGCGAGGGTCGCGGCTGGCAGCATCGCCAGCAACATGGTGGCCGCCAGCGCCGACCCGGCTGCGCGACGATCTCGAACATGGATGCGTCCTTCCATCAGGGACCTTCCTCCGGCGGGCTGGTCCGGCGGTGGAGGCGGTAGGGCGCAGTATCAGGAGGTCCGCTTATGCGTCGCTTATGGGCTGTGGACGAGGCGACGGTGCAGCCGGGCGCACCGAGGCGCTCCGGGGCGCGCTAGACTCGCCACGACAACACCACACAGCAAGAGCCTGCGGCACGCGAAGCCGGTGAGAGTCCGGCACAGTCCCGCTACGGTGAACAGCGCCCCGCGCTGCAAGTCCGGTCGCCGTGTCCAGGTTCGTGCACCAGCCCTTCGTGAGAAAGGGGACGGCACATGGACGCTCGCGTCATCGATGGAGCCCTCGGCACGCGCACCGGCCGGGGGCTTCGCCTTGTCCTGGCCACGAGCCTGGCGGCCGCCCTCGGCCTGGCCGCGCTGCCCGGCGCGGCTGTCACGGCCGAGGACGCGGCCTTCCCGCTGACCGTCGTCGACGACGAGGGCACGGAGGTCACGCTCGACGCTCCACCCGAGCGCATCATCAGCCTCTCGCCCGCCAACACGGAGATCGTCTTCGCCCTCGGCGCGGGCGACCGCCTCGTGGGCGGGACATCCTTCGACGACTTCCCCGCGGAGGCCGTCGACCTGCCTGACGTGGCCACTTACCAGGGCGTCATCACCGAGCAGGTGGTTGGCCTGGAGCCGGATCTCGTGCTGGCTGCCGGCAACTACTTCACGCCGCCCGATGACGTCTCCCGCCTGCGCGAGCTGGGTTACCCGGTCATCGTCGTCTACGCCCCTGATGTCCCTGCCGTGCTCGCCGACATCGAGCTCATCGGTGCCGCCATCGGGGCAGGCGACGAGGCCGCGGCCATGACCGCGCGCATGTCGGAGCAGCTCGACGCGGTGGCGGTGGCTGCGGCGGCCACGGGCCGCACGCCGCGCACCTTCTACCAGATCGGATCCGAGCCGGAGATCTACGCCCCTGCCCCTGAGTCCTTCGTGGCCGACATGGTGGCCCTGGCGGGCGGCGAGCCCATCACCACCCGCGACCCGGTCGTCTTCTCCATCCCCCTGGAGGAGCTCGTCGTGGCCGACCCCGAGGTCATCGTGGTGGGTGACGCCAACTATGGTGTCTGCCCGGCGGACGTGGCTGGCCGGCCCGGCTGGGGTGACATGACGGCCGTCGTCACCGGTGCCATCCGGCCCGTGGATGACGTGCCCGTGACGCGGCCTGGCCCCCGCTTGGCACAGGGGCTGGCCTCGCTGGCCCGGGCCATCCATCCCGAACTCGACCTGCCGGGCTTCCCCGCTGAGCCCGCGCTCTGCGTGGCCGGCTGAGCCATGACGACCCCGGACCTGGCTCGCGGCCATGTCGTCGCCAGGCACGGCCGCTTCGTTGAGCTGCGCCGTCGCCCGGTGGTGCTGGGCCTGGTCGGCCTGGTCGTGCTGGTGATCGCGGTCGTGGCGGGCATCGCCCTGGGCACCGTGTCCGTCTCGCCCGCTGACACCGTCGCCATCCTGGCCCGGGACCTGCTTGGCTGGCCGGTGGCCGAGACCTGGCCGAAGTCGACAGAGACCATCGTCATGGAGCTGCGTCTGCCCCGTGTGCTCACGGCCCTGGTCGTGGGACTGGGCCTGGCCGTGGCCGGCGTCACGTTCCAGGGCCTGCTGCGCAACCCGCTGGCCGACCCCTACGTGCTGGGCACCGCCAGTGGCGCTGCGCTCGGGGCGGCCATCGGTGTGCTCATCCCCGTGCAGCTCGCGGTGCTGGGCATGGGCCTCGTCAACATCCTGGCCTTCGTGGGCGCCCTGGCGGCCGTGCTCATCGTGCACCGGGTGGCCGGTGGCGGTGGACGCGCCACGCTCACCACCCTCCTGCTGACGGGCTACGCGGTCGGGTCGATGCTGGCGGCCGGACTGGCCATGTCGATGTACCTCGCCGGCTCACAGCTGCGCCAGATCTTCTTCTATCTGCTCGGCAGCCTGAGCGGTGCGGACTGGCAGAGCCTCATCGTGGGCTTGCCGATCATCCTCGTCGGGACGGTGCTCATCATGGCGCGGGCACGCTCGATGAACGGCCTCCTGCTGGGCGACGACACGGCGCAGCATCTCGGCGTGGACGTGCGGCGCGAGCGGGCCATCCTGCTTGGCCTGGCGTCGCTGGTCACGGCCGCTGCGGTGGCCCTGGCAGGCTTGATCGGCTTCGTGGGCCTCGTCGTGCCCCACGTGGTGCGGTTGGTTGTGGGCCCCAACGCCCGGCTGGTGCTGCCACTCTCAGCCATCTTCGGGGGGGCCTTCCTCATCCTGGCCGACCTCGGCGCCCGC
>JBFYUV010000211.1:0-3172 GCA_041299865.1 Chloroflexota bacterium | reverse complement strand
GTATCCCGCCGGGCTACGCCCATCAGTGGGCGAACACCCGGCGTGGCTACTGGCGGGTCTCGGGGTCGCCCATCCTCACCCGGGCCCTGCCCAACCGCTACTGGGCCGACCTCGGCCTGGTCTCGCTGAGCAACCGTGTGCACCGGCTCCGGGAGCACTGGCGAACCGCCGGATGCGGACCCGCACGTCCGGTGGTGTGGGAGGGGGCGGGTTGACCCCGCCCCCTACCCGATTGTGGTCACCGGGCAGTCCGCGCACCTCGTCCGTCTGGTGGTCCTGGTCCAGCGCGAAGAAGCGCTGGACGGCTCCGGGCATGTCGGCGGCGCAGCCGAGGCAATGGCCGACCGGGGCCGTGCGGCCCTTGTCGCAGTAGCGGGCGTTCAGCACTGCGACCAGGAGTGAACGCCTGATGCGCCCGCGCTGGGCCAGGGACTCCCCGCCGTATCAGTCCTGCGGACACGCGACGCAGGATCATGGTGCCGAAGGTGGGAGTCGAACCCACACGACCTTGCGGCCAGAGGTGTTTGAGACCTCCGCGTCTGCCATTCCGCCACTTCGGCTCCGACGCGCGATTGTAGGCCCTGGACGCCTCCTGGCGGAGACCCCGCGGCGCGACCTCACTGGCGGTGTAGACTCGCCAACGCCAGCTTCCCGATGGGCCCCGGAGGATGTCGTCGTGAGGGACCGGAACCGCGACCGATACATGAGCGGCGCCTCCCGCGGTCGCCCGGGAGTGGTTTGACATGCCCGCCATCCGCCCGCCGCGGCTGGCCGTGGGCGCCGTGCGCCGCGGACGGACGGCCCCCGCCCTGCCCGATGAGACCTTCCCTGAGCCGACCATCGCCACGGACCACGGCATCCGCTGGATCCACATGCCCAAGCCGCGGCACTACGCCCAGGATTGGCTCGAGCGGCACTTCGAATTCCACCCCCTCGACTACGAGGACATCTACTCGCGCAACCAGCGCCCCAAGGTCGACCGCTACGACGACTACACCTTCGTCGTCCTGCAGTTCCCGCGCTTCGACCGCGAGCGTGAACGACTCTCGGTCGTCGAGCTCGACCTCTTCGTCGGACCGGACTACGTCATCACGCTGCCGGACGCCGACCTGGAGCCCATCGACTCGCTCTTCGCCCGCTGCCGCGAGAGCGAGGAGGTCCGTGAGGGCTACTTCGAGAAGGGCGCGGCCTTCCTCCTCTACAAGATCATCGACCACGCCGTGGACTCCTCGTTCCCCATGCTGCGCAAGATGGGCCAGAAGCTCGAGAAGATCGAGGACGACATCTTCGAGGGTCACTCGCAGGCGGTCGTGCGGGACATCTCCAATCTGAAGCAGCAGATCATCAACTTCCGGCGCATCGTGCGGCCGCAGCGCGTGGCCTTCCGTGACCTTGAGCGGGCCATGGATGTCACGACGCCCGAGGAGCTGGACGTCTACTTCGACGACGTCATCGACGCCTCCGAGCGTATCTGGGACACGCTGGAGAACTACAAGGAGGTCATCGAGGGTCTGGAGTCCACCAACGAGTCGGTGCTCTCCCACAACGTCAACGACGTCCTCCGGGTGCTGACCTCGTTCAGCGTCATCGTGCTGCCCCTGACCCTCATCGCCAGCCTCTTCGGCATGAATGTCATCTTCCCGGGTGAGGGTTCGAGCGCCGCCTTCTGGGTCATCGTCCTGGCCATGGCCATCATCCTCGTGGGTATGGTGGCCTTCTTCCGGAATCGCGGCTGGCTCTGAGCGGGGATGTAGCGCGGGCGCCCGAGAATGCCCGAGACCGGGCGCTCGTGGCCGAAGCTCTGGCGGGCCGGCTCGCGGCCTTCGACCGGCTCGTGGAGCTCTACCAGGACTACCTCTTCGGCATGACCCTGCGCATCGTGCGCGACCGCGACATCGCCGAGGACGCCGTGCAGGAAGCCTTCTTCAGCGCCTACCGCAATCTCGAGCGCTTCAGCGGCCCGTCGTTCCGGGCCTGGCTCACGCGCATCGCCCTCAACGCTGCCAAGGACATCCTCCGCAAGCGCAAGCGCCGCCCCGCCGAACCCTACCCGGAGTGGGAGGACGAAGCCTGGCAGCCACCGGCGCCTGAGGCCGAGGGTCCCGAGCAGATCCTGCTCGTGGCCCAGCAGCGTGCCGCGCTGGCACGGGCCATGGAGGGCATCACCGAGGACCAGCGTGCCGCCATCGTCCTCTTCGACGTGCAGGGCTATGACTACGCTGAGATCGCGGAGCTGACCGGGGTCAGCGTGGGCACCGTCAAGTCCCGCATCCACCGCGGTCGTGTCACGTTGCGTGAGCGGCTCGGACCGGCCATGGAACTGTTCCGTGGCTAGGCGCGTCTGATGAGGGACATGCCAGCCCCACGGCCTGCCCGGCCGCCCATCGACCACGAGCAGCACGATCCACTGCTCATCGCGCAGCTGGCTGCTGGCGACCCGCTGAACGCCGACCAACAGCAGCTGGCTGCCCACCTGGTGGCTCACTGCGCTGCCTGCGCCTCGCTGGCGGCTGACCTGCGGGCGGTGTCAGCGGCCGTGGCCTGGGAGCCCTTGCCGCCCCGGCGTCGCGACTTCCGTATCGATGCCGAGCGTGCCGAGCGGTTGCGCGGCTCCCCGCTGCGGCGCTTCCTGCGGCGCCTGTCACTTCCGGAGACGACGGCGCTGCGACCGGCTGCCGCAGGCATCCTGTCGATCGGCCTGCTCTTCATGGTCGCTGGTGCCGTGTGGCCGGTGGACGACCTGGTCCCGGTCCAGCCCGCCCCGGCTGCCAGCCCGGCTGCAGCCCTTCAGGTGGAGTCGCCCGCGGAGGCACCCGCGGATGAGTCCGCCATCGTGTCGGCGCCCGGGACGGACGCCGCGGCACCCGGGATGGAGCGCGCGGCGCCGGGCCTGCAGGACAACGCGGCGGCAGAGGTGGAGACCTTCAGCGCTGCGGACGTGCAGGCCGACGACCGGGCGGCCGTGGATACGACAGCCGCTGACGGCGCGGCGGAGGAGCTCGGTGCGCAGGCCCCGGCAGCCCTCGGCATGGCGGCGGAGCCCACTCCGGATGATCAGGCTGCCGCCCGGGACGACGAGGTCCTGCGCGCCAAGGCCATGGCAGCCGAGCCTGGGCCGAACGCCGCTGTTGCCGAGGTCGCCGAACCTGCCACAGACGCGGCCGACGCCCAG
>JBFYUV010000210.1:0-6917 GCA_041299865.1 Chloroflexota bacterium | reverse complement strand
AAGATGGTGGCTCCCGGCGCCAGGCGCTCACGCAGTAGGGGCAGGGCGGGATAGCGGGCCAGGGAACCCGTGTCCCCTGGTGGTCCATCCACGAACAGGGCGTCGACGACGCCAGGGACGCCCGCCGCCAACCCGTACCAGCTCCAGGTGGCGGCCCCCACGGAGACGTCCGCGAGGGGTGCCTCGACGACGCTGGCCACGTCCGCGAGGCCCTGGGCGGCCAGCTCGGCACGCGTCCGGTCGGCATGCTCGGGGAGATGCTCGAGCGCGACGAGGTGGCCACGGCCTGACTGCTGCAGGCGCCGCGCGATGACGATTGTGGAGACGCCGCTACCCAGCTCCAGGACTTGTGCCGGCGCCGCCTGGTCGATGATGCGCACCAGCTGCACCAGGGCGTCAGGCGCGGCGGCGTACCCTCGCGTGGCCGGCAGCGGATGCGCCAGCTGAAGCTCGGCGTGCAGCCAATCCAGGGCCTCCAACTGGCTGAAGAGCCGCGTCTCGGCAGCCTCGATGGCGTCGATGGTCCGGCGGCCCTGGATGCGCACCTCGCGCTCCGCGGCGTGCGATCCGCCCTTGCCGCGACGGCGCGCCCCTGCGCCCTGCCGCCCGGCCCCTGCTCCCCCTCGTCCGGCTGCGTCCGAGCGACCGGCCGCTCCGCGACGCCGCTTCCGGCGGCGCACTCCTCCCGAGGGAGCCCTGCCGGCCACGACCAGGACGGCGAACGAGGTGGCCACGATGGCGGCGCCGAGGGCGAGGCTGACCGCGTCGGCCCCCAGGGCCAGCGCGACCAGGGCGGCCAGGAGCAGCCCAGCGAGCACCGCGAGGGCGACGATGCTGCGTCTCCGGAGGACCCTTGCCATGCGCCAATGATGGGCCAGGGCGACCCGAGGTGCAGGGCCCGCGGGCACCACCCGGCCAGGCCAGCGGGGAGCCCGAGCGTCGGAGGGCGGGTCGTGACACCATGGCGGCGGGCCGGTGCAGCGAAGGGCTGGGTCTCCTCGCGTGCCGTGGCCACCCGCATCACCGCTGCGTCCCATGGAGGATCGACACATGAGCGACCGCACACTCCTGACTCCAGCGGAGATCACTGCGCTCGTGCGTGCCTCCGGCGATGCTGCCGTGGCCGAGATCCGCGCGCTCGGCGACCGCTCGAAGATCCCCCCGGCGCTCGGCGAGTGGAGCGCCAGCGAAGTGCTCGGCCACCTCATCGAAGCCGACCGCCGCGGCTTCGTTGGTCGCATACGTCTCGTCGCGCACGAGGATCGCCCGACCTTCGAGCCGTGGGATCAGCCAAGCGTGGCGGCCGCACGGCGGGACCAGGAGCGCGATCCGGAGGATCTCGTGGCCGAGTTCCTTGCCGGGCGAGAGGACGGTCTCGGCTTCGTCGCTTCGCTGGACGAGGCTACTTGCGCTCGGGTGGGCCTCCATCCACATGTCGGAGAGCTGAGCGTCTCAGACCTCCTGCACGAGTGGGTCCATCACGATCGCGAGCACCTCGCCCAGATGCTGGCCGTCAGCCAGTCGTTCGTCTGGCCGGCCATGGGCAACGCGCGGCGCTTCTCCGAGATCGACGGGTAGCGAGTCCGACCGGCTCCTGCCTGACAGGCGATCGGTCGCCGGCGTAACATAAACAAGTCTGCATATGAGGACTCGTCGCTGTGACGGGTCGAGTCAGTGGGAGGATCCCCAGCGGTGCCCAGCCCGGCGCGCATCCGCTCCACCATCGGCACCATCACCGATCCAGCCGCCGACCTCAAGGCCATGGCCGTGGTCCACAAGGCCATGGCCGATCCCACGCGGCTGCGCATCCTGCAGCGGCTCAGTCACGGCGAAGGCACGGTCGGTGAGCTCATGAAACACGTCGACCTCAGCCAGCCGCTGGTCTCGTGGCACCTGCGGCGCCTGAGGGTGGCCGGCCTGGTCGAGACGCGCCGGGCGGGCCGTGAGGTCATCTGCAGCCTCGGGCGGGAAGCGCTGGGTCGCTTCCACGAGCAGGAGCGAACGCTCCTTGGACTTGGAGGGTCGTCATGAGCAAGGGCTCGTTCGTCTCGCCGGACCAGCGGTCCGGCATCCGCGCCAAGGTGGAGCCGCTGGCCTTGGCCATGGCGCGAGCGGGCCTCACTCCCAACATGCTGACACTCATCGGATTCGGCATCGCCTCGCTGGGCGGAGTCCTGGCCGCGGTCGAGTGGTGGCTGCTGGCCGGCATCGTGGCCACGGTCGGCGCCGGCTTCGACATGTTCGACGGCGCCGTAGCCCGCGCCACCGGCACGGTGAGCCGCCTGGGTGCCTTCATGGACAGCGTCTTCGACCGCTGGGGCGAGGGAGTGGTCTATGTGGGCATCGTCATCGGCTGCACGCTGGCGGGCTTCGACCTCGGCGCCTGGCTCGCTGCAGCCGCGCTCGTCTCGGCCTTCATGGTCAGCTACACCCGCGCCAAGAGCGAGGGCCTGGGCTTCTCCAGCGGCACCGGCATGGCCGCCATCGGTTTCGCACCACGCGAGGTGCGCACGGTCATCCTCGGCATCGCCCTCGTGGGGGCCGGTCTCCTGGGCGGGGTGACCCCCGACCTGGCTGACCTGGGCACGCTGGTGCTGACCGCCGGACTGGCCCTCATCGCCGTGCTGGCGACCATCACGGTCATCCAGCGCGTGCTCTTCGTCACCACACAGCCACGAGAATCCTGAGCCGCAGGTGAGCCCTGAGGTCGGCTCGGACCGTATGGACAGGCGCAGCGTGTCGGGCGTCGACTACGCACCACACCGCCGCTCCCAGCGCCACGGGCTGAGTCTTGCCGTGGGTCGTGCCTGGGAGCACGTGGTGGTAGCACTCTATCGGAGCGCCTCGTGGCTGCTGGCCCGGGTGCCACTGCGCCTCTCGGAACCGGTCGCCCGGGCACTCTTCCTGGCCGGTTACCAGCTCTGGCCGGCCAAGCGCCGCATCATCCTAGCCAATGCCTCGCACGTCCTGGGGCTGCCACAGGGCCACCCCCGGGTGGCGCGGCTGGCGCGCGGCATCTATGCCACCTACTCGCGCTTCGCCCTGGAGCTCATGCGGCTGCCCAGCCTGCCTGCGGACGAGCCCCGGCGCCTGTTCCGCAGCGAGGGCGAGCACCACGAGCGCTTCATGGCCCTCTGGCAGAGCTGCCAGACAGAGGGGCGCGGCATCATCGCCGTGAGTGGCCACATCGGCAGCATCGAGGTCTTCGCCGGCGCCTACGCCCAGCAGGGCATCCCGACCTACGGCCTGGCTGACGATTCCGCCTTTCCGGAGCTCTTCGACCTGCTCAACCGCTCCCGTGCGCGCTGGGGTGTGACCATCATCCCCTGGCGCCGACTGCGCGAGATCTTCCGGATCATGCGAAACCCCTGCGTGCTGGGCATGGTCGTGGACTGGGGCTACCGGCCGGACGACGTGCCGGTGCGACTCTTCGATTCCTGGACGACGCTGCCCGCCGGCCCAGCCCTGCTGGCGGCGCGCACGCGGGCCATCATCGTGCCGGTCGTGGCGCGCCGTGAGCCTGACGGGCGGTACCGGCCCATCGTGTCCGACCCCATCGAGGTCGCCGACGGCTCCCCGGCGGAGCTCGCGCGCGCCACCCAGGCCATCGCCGGCGCGCTCGAGGAGATGATCACGGCCGCCCCTGCGCAGTGGTATACGTTCAAGCCCATGTGGCCGGCCACCGCAGCCGAGAGTGCTGACCTGGCTGTCCGGGCCGCCGACGTGGCAGGGGCCGCATGAGCGCCGAACCGGCGTGGCCGCCGCTCATCCCACCCGCACCACCCCTGAGCCTGGCCCAGTCGATGGCCTTCCGAGCGCTCCTGGGCGCGCTCTGGGTCGCCCGCCGGCTGCCGGACAAGCCCCTCTATCGCATCGCCTTCGCCATCGGAGCCGGCCTGTCGCTGCTGATGCCCGAGCGGCGCGGGCAGGTACGGCACAACCTGAGGCGTGTCTGTGCCTGGCTGGTGGCCAATGACATGGCCGTCCCCCGCGTGGCGGCTGCGGCACGCGATCCGCGGGCCCTGGACCGACTCGTGAGGGCCACCTTCGGGCACTGGGCGGTGGGCTACGCGGAGGCTGCCCTGGGGCCTCGCTACAGCGGCCCGGAGCTGAAGGCGCGCTTCGTGCCCAGCGACCCGGAGGCCAGCCGCGAGGCCATGACGGCCCGCCCTGCGGGCGATGTCGGGCTCATCCACATGGCCATGCACTTCGGCTCCGTGGACCTCTCGGCACTCTACGGAGTGCGCGTCGGGGAACTCCCGGTGACCGGGCCCATGGAATTCGTGACGTCTCCGCTGGGGCGCGCGTACTTCGACCACGTGCGCTTCGAGCTGGGCGTCACCATCGTGCCCGCCACCGACGCTGCCGCGTCGCTCATCGCGGCCCTCGGACGCGGCGAGGCCGTGGCCATCGTGGCCGATCGCAACATCGTGGGCAGCGGCGTGAAGGTGGAGCTCTTCGGGGGTCCTGCCCGGTTGCCCATCGGGCCGGCCGTGCTCTCGGTGCAGACCGGGGCGCCCATCTACCTGCAGGCCATCGAGCGGACCGGCCCCGGGGAGTGGATGGGCCACACCGTGCGCATCCGGCCCGGCCCCGGGCTGTCCAGGCGGGAAGCCACGCGATCGATCATCGAGCAGGAGGCTCGCATCTTCGAGCGCATCGTCGCGCGGGCACCCGAGCAATGGACGACACTGTTCTTCAGCATCTGGAGCGACGAGGAAGAGCGGTGAACGACAAGGGAGCGCCACTGTCATCGGGGCCCGAGGCCGTCCTGCCAGGGACGGAAGTGGCCGCGCCCGGGCCTGAGGCAGCCGCGCCCGGCTCAGAAGCCGCGACGCCCCGTCGACCGCCTGATCCCTCACCCACCACGACTGGCGCGCCGAGCCTTGCCGGAGCCCCCCTGCTGCGCATGGACCCGCACATCCACACGCTGGCATCCGACGGCATCTCGGACGTGGAAGCCATCCTCGAGGCCGCGATCGCCCGAGGGCTCGACGCCATCGGCATCGCCGATCATGAGCGCATCGACGCCGCTTTGGCGGCGCGGGCCATCGCCGAGGGCCGCGGGCTGCCCATCGAGGTCGTCGTAGGCGAGGAGATCAGCACCCGCAATGGGCACCTCGTGGGCCTCTGGCTGACAAAGCGCATCCGGCCCTGGCACTCCATGAAGCGCTCCATCGCCATGATCCACGAGCAGGGCGGGCTGGCCATCATCGCCCATCCCCTGCCGCCCTACCCGCTCTGCGCCAGCGAGGGGACCATCCGGCGGCTCATGGACGAGGCGGACCCCATCTACCACCCCGACGCGCTCGAAGGCTTCAATCCCACCACGGCACGGATGCGCTGGAGCCGCAAGGCACCCGCCCTCGCCGAGGAGCTGGGCATCGCTGCCGTGGCCGGCTCGGACGCCCATCAGGCCGCCAAGGTCGGGAGCGCCGTGACCCTCTTCCGCGGCCGCTCGGCAGCCGACCTGCGCATCGCCGTGGCCGCACGAGACACGGCCTGGGACGGCCGCGCCTACACGTGGCAGGAACAGCTGCGCATGTTCGGCCGGCAGCAGCGCAAGAACGCGGCCGCCGTGCGGGACGAGGTGCGCGGCAAGGTCCTCCGCGACGGCACGGGCCGCGACCTCGGGTATCCGGGCGGCCGCTCGCGGCCGGTGCGCTTCGACCGTGCGGCAGCCGGCCTGGCCGATGAGCCGGACTCATGAAGATCGGGCTGGTCACCCCCTACATCTTCCCCCTCCCGGGCGGCGTCAACGCGCACGTCGGCTATCTCTACGAGAACCTCGTCAAGCGCGGTCACGACGTTCGCATCATCAGCAGCACGCACGGGCCGCAGCGTTCCAGCGAGGGCGACATCATCCGCCTCGGCTACGGCTGGAGCGTGCCCACCAACGGCTCCATCGGCACCCTCACGGTCTCGCATCGCTACGGCCAGCTGGTGACGGAGATGCTGGATCGCGAGCGCTTCGACGTCATCCACTTCCACGAGCCCTTCGTGCCCTTCCTGTCGCTCCAGATCCTGCGCCACTCGCGGGCCGTGAACATCGCCACATTCCACGCCTACTCGGGCTTCAGCCCGTCCTACGAGTTCGGGCGGCGGATGATGAAGGGCCTGGCCCGGCGCCTCCACGGACGCATCGCCGTGAGCGCGGCGGCGCGCCACTTCATCGGCCGCTACTTCCCCGGCGAGTCCAAGGTCATCCCCAACGGCGTGGACCTCGCCCAATTCGAGGGCGTGCCGCCCTTCGCGCGGTGGCGCGACGGCATCCCCAACATCCTGTTCGTGGGGCGCTTCGAGAGCCGCAAGGGGCTCATGTACCTGCTGCGGGCCTACTACCAGCTGCGCCTGGAGGGTTTGAGCTGCCGCCTGTTGGTGGTCGGGCATGGTCCCCAGCTCAGCGAGGTCCGCCGCTACATCGCCTCCCGGCGCCTGGGCGGCGTGGAGCTGTTGGGCCGGCTCTCCGAGCACGACAAGGCGCGGGCCTTCGCCACGGCGGACATCTACGCCTCACCGGCGACCGGGCAGGAATCCTTCGGCATCGTCCTCCTGGAGGCCATGGCCGCCGGCGTGCCCATCGTTTGCAGCGACATCCACGGCTACAAGGGTGTGGTGCGGCGTAATGAGCAGGCCGTGCTCGTGCCGCCCCGAGACGCGGAGGCCCTCGCGGCCGCGCTCGGCACCCTCCTGCGCGACCCCCTCCTGCGCCAGCGCATGAGCGAGTCGGGTCGCGAGCGAGCCGCCCAGTTCAGTTGGGAGGCCGTGGCCGCCAGGGTCGAGGACTACTACGGCTTCGTCATCCGTCGCCTCGCGGCCGCCAAGGCCTTGCCGCCCGGCTTCCATGCGGACATCCCGGAGGCTCCGAGCCGGCCCCTGCCGGCGCCGGGTCTCTGGTCCGGCCCAACGTAGCCCAT
>JBFYUV010000209.1:0-6018 GCA_041299865.1 Chloroflexota bacterium | reverse complement strand
CTGCCACTCCAAGCACCCCGCTGGCCGGGCGAGGGCTGACGGCGGCTGGGCCGCCCCATCGCGGCATGCTGGAGGGCATGCCGCTCAGAGAACGCCTGCGCAACGTGGCCACCGGCCGCGCCGGTGAAGCCGTGGACACACACCCATGCGGCGGACCGCGTCAGATGCGCAACTGGCAGTGAAGCTGGACTTGCTGCCGTCCTCAGCCGTCACGTCAGCCTAATCGATGGTCCGCGATGCATCGGGCCACCACGTCCAAGACCCTCGGCAGGGCCGACTCGACCGGCGCAGACAGCCCCTCGCCGAGCTCCAGGTCCGCCACGCCGATGCCCACGGCCACGGCGTGCGGCGAGGCGCTGGTCAGCTCGCGGGCCAAGGCCAGCACCTCATCCGCGCCCACGTGATGGGAGCTGGCACCCTGGTCGGCGCGCTCCGGCCCTGGCGGCCTCGAGACGTCAGGGGGCGCGCCCCCACCTGGACTCAACTCACGCACGTCGATGGCGCCGGGCAGGCCGCGCACGTCGGCGTCCACGAAGACCACGAGGGATGCCGTGCCGATGTCCAGCGAGAGCTCCGGCGTAAGCTGATAGGCCGTCAGCACCTCGACCCCGGCGAAGCGCGGGTCGGCGGCCATCAGTTCCGCGGCGCGCACCCCTGCGCCGTCGTCGCGACGCAGCGTATTGCCGTAGCCGATGACGAGGACGGATCGGCCATCCATGGCAGCCGCCTCGTCGCTCACGCCGGATCGACGATCCATGGCGGCGGCGTTGTCAACGGCGCCTGGCACCTACCGCTTGACGCGGTCGAGCACCTCACCGTCCGCGGAGAGCAGCTGGATGTCGAGGGCCATGTTGCCCAGGGCGTGGGTCGAGCAGCTCAGGCAGGGGTCGTAGCAGCGGATGACCGCCTCCACCCGGTTGAGCATGGGCTCCTCGATCTTGTCACCCTTGATGTGGTGGCGGGCCACCTGCTGCACGGAGCGATTCATGGCCATGTTGTTGTGGCCGGTGGCGATGACCAGGTTGACCCACTCCACGAGGCCGTTGTCATCCACCTTGTAGTGGTGCATGAGCGTGCCGCGCGGCGCCTCCGAGACGCCGATGCCCTCGTTGCGGTTGATGCCAGCCACGGAGCGCACGTGCTTGGAGAGGATGTCCGGGCCGCGCAGGAGCTGCTCGATCTTCTCGATCGAGTGCAGCGTGTCGATGAGCCGCGCGTAGTGGTAGTGGAAGGACGAGCCGGCCACCCGGCCGACGCGCCAGCGGAACTTCTGAAGCTCCTCGTCGGCGCGTGGCGTGCCCGTTGCATCGGCCACGTTGAGACGCGCCAGCGGCCCCACCCGGTAGATGCCGTCCGGGTAGCCCATCGGCTTCCAGTATGTGGACTTCAGGTAGGACCAGGGCTCCACGGCCTCACCGATGTAGTCGTTGAAGAGGCGAGGATCGAGCCCATCGGCCAGCTTGTTGTTGTCAGCGTCAACGACACGTAGCGAGCCACCGTAGTGGTCGACGTTGCCCTTCTCGTCCACGAGGCCCATGAAGGCCGAGCGGAAGTTGCCGAAGGTGGAGGCCTCCTCCTCCCAGCGCATCATGTCCGTCTTGTACCAGGCGATGGCCCGCTCGCACTGGGCGATGGCCTCCGGCACGCCGGCCAGGATCTGGTCTCGGACCTCTGCCGTGAGCGGGTCGGCCACACCGCCGGGCACGATGCCCGATGGGTGGATGCGCTTGCCGCCCAGCAGCTCGATGATCTGCTGGCCCCACTTCCGCAGGCCGATGCCGTCGTGCGCCAGCTGCGGGTTCTTCTGCGCCACGGCGATGATGTGGCGCACCGACGGATCGGCGTCGAAGCCGAAGAGCAGGTCCGGCGAGGAGAGGTGGAAGAACGACAGCGCGTTCGACTGCACGATCTGGCCCAGGTTGATGAGCCGGCGCAGGTCCGCCCCGGTGGGCGGCGGATCCACGGCCAGGATGTCATCGACCGCCTTGGCCGAGGCCACCAGGTGGCTGACTGGACAGATGCCGCAGATGCGGGCCATGATGGCCGGCATCTCGTGGACCGGACGGCCCTGGACGATGCGCTCGAAGCCGCGGAACTGCGTGACGTGGAAGTGGGCGTCGGTGACCTCACCCCGCTCGTCGAGCTGGATGGTGATCTTGGAGTGGCCCTCGATCCGGGTGACCGGATCGATGGTGATGGTTCGACTCATGGGTGGGGGGCCTCCGTCAGCGTCCGAACCGGGAACCGATCGCCTCTGGGACGCGACCGGAGAGCAGGTCATCGAGCAGGGTGTAGATGAGGTCCGCTGAAGGCGGGCAGCCCGGCAGGAAGACGTCCACCTTGATGACCTTGTGCACGGGCGTGGACATGGGCAGCAGGGCGGGCACGACCTGGGTGGGCACCTGGGCATTGATGGTGACGTTCTCGCGGTAGGCGCGATCGATGAGCGGCGCTACGCCGATGGGATTGCGCATGCCGGGCACGTTGGACGTCACCGCGCAGTCGCCGAAGGCCACGATGACCTTGGTGTGTTCCCGCACCATCTTGACCTTGTGGAGGTCGTCCTCGCTAGAGACGGCGCCCTCCACGAGGCAGACATCCACCTCGTCGGGGTAGTCCTTGTAGTCCACCAGCGGGCTGTAGACGAGGTCGGCGCGGCCGAAGATGTCCAGGATGCGCTCATCCATGTCCAGCAGGGACATGTGGCAGCCGGAGCAGCCGTCCAGCCAGACCGTGGCGACACGGGGTTTCTTGCTCACAGCCCACGCTCCTCCCTGACGACCTTGAGCCACGGCAGGAATGGTCGCCGGGACTTGCTGCCAGCCGCGACCGGGCGGCCCTTCTCGAAGAGTGCCCCGGTGGGGCAGACCTGGACGCACTTGCCGCAGCTCGTGCAGGTGGTCGACTCACCCCAGGGCGCGCCCATGTCCGTTTGGACCCGTGTCTCCAGGCCGCGGTGCATGATGTCCCAGGTGTGGGCGCCCTCGATCTCGTCGCAGACACGCACGCAGCGCAGGCACAGGATGCAGCGGTTGTGGTCGATGGCATAGAACCGGTGGCTGGCGTCGATGTCCACCTTGGGATTGATGCGCGGCAGATCGAAGTGCGTGATTCCCAACTCGTCTGCCATGTTCTGGAGCTCGCAGTGGTTGTTGGCCACGCAGACGGCGCAGACGTGGTTGCGCTCCATGAACATCATCTCGGTGATGGACTGGCGGTACTCGAGGAGCATCTCCGAGTGCGCCGTGACCTCCATGCCCTCCGAGATCTTGGTCATGCAGGCCGCCGCCAGCTTGGGAGAGCCGGCGATCTCGACCATGCAGAGGCGGCAGGCGCCGCGGTCGCTGATGCCCTCGAGGTGACAGAGGCCCGGGATATCGATCCCGTTCTCCTCGGCCACGTCCATGACGGTCTGACCGGCCGTGCCGGCCACGTCCTTGCCGTCGATGGTGAGCGTGAAGACGTCGGTCATGCCACTACCTCGGCTGGCTGCTCGATGGTACAGACGCCGGCCGGGCAGACCTTGTCCACGATGTGGGCCATGTACTCATCCCGGAAGTAGCGCAGCGTGCTGAAGATGGGGTTGGGGGCACCCTGCCCGAGACCGCAGAGCGACATGCGCTGCACGATGCCGGCCAGGCGCTCCAGCTGGGCGAGGTCGTCCTCCGTGGCCTGACCCTTGGTGATCTGGTCGAGGAGCATGTACATCTGCGTCGTGCCCACCCGGCAGGGTGTGCACTTGCCGCACGACTCCTCGCGGCAGAAGTCCTGGAAGTACCTGGCCACGTCAACCATGCAGGACGTGTCGTCCATGATGATCATGCCGCCCGAGCCCATGAACGAGCCGAGCTCGATGAGCGACTCGTAGGTCACCGGGGTGTCGAGGTGCTCGGCCGGGATGCAGCCGCCGGACGGGCCGCCGGTCTGCACGGCCTTGAAGGGACGGCCGTCGATGATGCCGCCGCCGATGTCGAAGATGATCTCCCGCAGGGTCATGCCCATGGGGACCTCGACGAGGCCGGTGTTGACGACGCGGCCGGCCAGGGCGAAGACCTTGGTGCCCTTGGACTTGCCGATGCCGATGGCGGCGTACTTCTCCGCTCCCTCGCGGATGATCGTGGGCACGCTGGCCAGCGATTCCACGTTGTTGATGAGCGTGGGCTTGCCCCACAGGCCCTCCGTGGCCGGGAAGGGCGGGCGCGGCCGGGGTGTGCCACGGCGACCTTCGACCGAGGCGATGAGTGCCGTCTCCTCGCCGCACACGAAGGCGCCGGCGCCGAGCCGGATCTCCACGTTGAAGCTCAGCGAGGTGTCCATGATCTTGTCGCCGAGGTAGCCGGCACGCTGCGCCAGCCGGATGGCCGTGCGCAGGCGGGCCACGGCCAGCGGGTACTCCGCGCGGCAGTAGATGTAGCCCTCGTTGGCGTGGACGGCGAAGGCCGCGATAGCCATGCCCTCCAGGACGCGGTACGGGTCGCTCTCCAGGACGCTGCGGTCCATGAAGGCGCCGGGGTCACCTTCGTCGGCGTTGCAGATGACGTACTTCTTGTCGCCGGCCGCTTTGGCCACCGTCGTCCACTTGAGGCCGGTGGGATAGCCGGCACCGCCGCGACCGCGCAGGCCGCTGGCAGAGATCTGGTCGCGCACCTCTGCGGACGTCATCTCCGAGAGGACCTTCTGCAGGGCTCGATAGCCGCCCTGAGCGAGGTAGTCCTCGAGGCTCTCGGGATCGACGAGCCCGAAGTTCTCCGTGGCCACGCGGACCTGCTTCTCGAAGAAGGGGCCCTGTGGCTGGCGAGTGGCGCCCGGGGCGACCTCCTTGAGGGCCGCCACGATGGGCGCTACGGCATCCGGTGAGACGTGCTCGAAGAGCTGGCCCGTCTCCGCGATCTCGACCAGTGGCCCAGCCGCGCAGAGTCCCAGACAGCCGACGCGCTTGATGGTGATGTCGCCGGCGTCCGCGGTCAGCTCGGCGAGGTGCGCCGTGATGTCGCTGGAGCGGCCGCTGATACAGCTGGCGGCCTCGCAGACGCGCGCGGTGGCGCGTGCCCTGGCCGGGCTGACGCCGATGGTGATGGTGCGGTGCTTGGTAGGAGCCGCCGCAGCCGTGTTGTCGCTCACATCGCCTCCAGTGCTGCCATCAGGTCCGCGGCCTTGGCCTTGCCCTGCATCTCACCGTCCACGACGACCGCAGGCGCCAAGCTGCAGGCGCCGATGCAGCGAGCCGTCAGCAGTGAGATCTTGCCGTCCGCCGTGGTCTCCTTGGGCTTGATGCCGAGGCGCTCCCTGAACTGGTCGATGATCTCGCCAGCGCCGTTGATGTAGCAGGCGGTGCCGGTGCAGACCACGCACGTGTGGTCGCCCTGTGGCTTGAGGGTGAAGAACGAGTAGAAGGTGGCCACGCCGAAGACGCGCGAATGGGGCACGCCGAGGGTGTCGCCCACGAACGAGAGGGCATCACTGTCGAGGAAGCCGAAGGCCTCCTGCGCGGCGTGGAGGGCCTCGATGAGCGCCTCAGGGCGATCACCCATGCGGCGCATGCGCGTGGCGACGATCTTCCAGCGCTTGTCGTCGTTGGGCGGGGCCGGCTTGGTATACGGGATCGGCATGCGTGCCTTTCGGGTTCGACTGGATGGACGGCCGGGACCTGCGCGCCAGCCAGTACCCGATACGGGACCTGGCGGGGGGCCCACAGGTCGTGCCCGTCAATGATAGGCGGGCCACCCGGCGCGCCGTGGTGCCCATCGGCCCGTTTCGCACGGGCCGCGTGGCCATCGACCGACCCTCTGGCTCGGATTCCTCGTTCAGGGGCGGGCCCGCGTTGTCCCGAGGCCCCATTTGGGCCGGGACTCGTGTGCCCGCGGACGTACTCTGCCCGTCATGCAGCTCCACCTCGGGGCTGACGGTCGGCTTCGATGCCCGGCCCGCTGAGGGCTGTGCGCTTCGGGACTCGGACGCCGGGCCGCGCCTCGTGCTCCTCGCCGAGGGCCCCTGCCACGTCACGGTGAGCCAGCCCGG